>NZ_MKSL01000017.1:344968-453686 GCF_001897265.1 Microbacterium sp. 71-23 | reverse complement strand
CCGGGGCGGCGCCCCGCCAGCGCGGGAGCAGCGAGAAGTGCAGGTTGATCCAGCCGAGGCGCGGGGCGCTCAGCAGCGGCTCGCGCACGAGCCCGCCGTACGCGACGATCACGCCGAGATCGGCGTCGAGGGCCTCGAGATGAGCGGATGCCTCGGGGTCGAGGCGACGGGTCTTGAGCGTCGGCAGCTGCAGCTCGTCGGCGGTCGCCGCGACCGGCGACGGGGTGAGCACGCGCTTGCGGCCGATCGGGGCATCCGGGCGCGTGACGACCGTCGCGATCGTGTGCGAGGAGGCCGCAAGGGCACGCAGAGACGGCACCGCGGCCGCCGGCGTACCGGCGAAGATCAGACGCATGGGCTCCCTGTTCGTGGACGACCGCGGGCATCGCGACACTGGGTCGTCGAGCGGGTCACAGGTCGACGTCGAGAAGGTCGGCCCGGACGTTCAGTGTATTGCGCGGCACCGGTGGTCGCCCCTTCGGCGGGCGTCGCCCGGAGATCGCCGCGGCCACGACGCTCGCGCGCAGCGACCGCATCGTGTCGGCGCCGGCGGCGTAGTCGACGCGCAGCAGCGCCCGCACGCGCCCGTCGTCGAGCGCGACGGGTCCGAGCAGGGCGTCGGCGGGAAGGGGTGCGTGGGCCGCGGCATCCTGCACCGCCTGCTGCACCCGTTCGGGCGTGCCCTCGATGCGCACGATGCGCACGGTCGGCGGCATGCGCAGCGGTGCGCGTTCGGCGAGCTCTGCGCGGGCGTAGGCCGCCGGCGTCCAGGTGGCGAGCGCCCGTGCGGCGGGCCCGGTCACCCCGACGAGATGCACCGGCGCGCCGGGCCGCGCGAGGGCCGCCGCGTTCGCCCACCAGCGCAGGCACGCCTCGCCGATGCGCAGATCCTCGGCGAGCAGCATCCGCTCGCCGTCGAGGAGCACGACCGCACGGTATCCGCCCGCGGCGATCGGCTCGGCGCCGCGCGTCGCGATCACGAGGGCGGGTGCGTCGTCGACGCGTTCACGGGGGTGGGCGCCGTCGGCCACGATCACCCGCATGCCCGCGAACGCGCGGCCGAGCTCGTCGGCGGTGCGCTCCGTCCCCGCCGATGCGAGGCGGAAGGTGCTGCCCGCGCAGTGCGGGCACGCCCAGCCGTGCGCGCGACGGCCGCACCAGCCGCACTCGGGCACGCCGCGCGGGGCGTCGGCCCGCAGGGGGCCGCCGCAGTGCAGGCAGCGCGCGGGGCGCCGGCACTCGGCGCACAGGACGACCGGCGCATAGCCGGGGCGCGCGACCTGCACGAGCACCGGTCCTTGACGCAGCCCCTCGCGCATCGCCGCGAACGCGGACGACGGGATGCGGGCGCGCGATGCGGCGTCGTCGGGTGCGCTCAGCACGACCTTCGGCGACACGCGGCGCCGCGCGGGCACGTCGGTGACCCAGCCGAGCTGCACCAGCCGCTCGACGTCGGTTGTGCGGGTGTGACCCGCGAACAGCAGCGTGTGGCCCTCGAGCTCCTGGCGCACCAGGGCGGCGTCGCGCGCGTGCACCCCGGGGCTCAGGGGTTCGGCGAGCAGTGGATCGCCGTCGTCCCAGAGCGCCACGAGCCCCGTGCGCGCCGCGGGAGCGTAGGCGGCCGAGCGCTTGCCCACCACGATGCACGGGGCCTCGGCGAGGATGCGGAGGTAGGCGGCGTACCGCTCCGGCCCGCTCTCGCGCGCATCGTCGCGCACCACGGCGTCGGCCGGGGCGAGGTCGGCGAGGGCTGCCAGCAGCTGCTCCTGGTCGCGATAGTCGGGCACGACCAGCACCGCGCTGCGACCCTCGGCGAGGGTGACGGTCGCCGCGGCGGCGAGCAGCACGGCCCAGGCGCCCACGTCGGTGCCGTCGCCGAGGCGCGAGGGTCGGGGTGGGGCGTCGACGGCGAGCCGCGCGCCCTGCGCGAGTGCGCCCTCGAGCGTCGGATAGTCGGCCAGGATGCCGCGGGCCGTCCGCAGTCGCTCGGCGTCGACGTGCGGGACCTCGGGCGCGGGACGGGCGAGCCACGCCTTCTCCGCCCGCACCATGCGCTTGGGCACCACGAGACGCAGGATGTCGGACGCCGACCCGGCGGCCCGGTCGGCCGCGCGACGGGCGAGCGCGTAGAGCGATGCCGGCAGCACGGCGACCGACGACACGACCGATTCGAGCTCCGACAGCGGACGCTCGGGCGCGACAGCCTCGGCGATCTCGACGATGAACCCGTCGACTACGCGACCCGCGGTACGCAGCGGCACCTTCACGCGCACGCCGGGGGTCGCGGCATCCATATGCTCCGCGGGCACCGCGTAGTCGAACAGGCGGTCGAGTTGCGGCAGCGGAGAGTCGACGAGGACGCGCGCGACCGTCAGCCGCCGCGGCTCATCGCTCGTCACGGCGTCGCGGTCAGAGTCCGGCAGCGGCGCGGAGCGCGTCGACGCGGTCGGTGCGCTCCCAGGTGAAGTCGGGCAGCTCGCGGCCGAAGTGGCCGTATGCCGCCGTCTGCGCGTAGATCGGGCGCAGCAGATCGAGCTGCTCGATGATCGCCGCCGGACGCAGATCGAACACCTCGCGGATCGCCGCGACGATGTGCTCGTCGGCAACGTGCCCCGTGCCGAACGACTCGACGTAGAGGCCCACCGGGTTGGCCTTGCCGATCGCGTAGGCGACCTGCACCTCGAGACGGTCGGCGAGACCCGCGGCGACCGCGTTCTTGGCGACCCAGCGCAGCGCGTAGGCGGCCGAGCGGTCGACCTTCGACGGGTCCTTGCCGCTGAAGGCGCCGCCGCCGTGCCGCGCCGCTCCCCCGTAGGTGTCGATGATGATCTTGCGGCCCGTCAGACCCGCGTCGCCCTTCGGGCCACCGGTGACGAAAGGCCCGGCCGGGTTGATGAAGTACTGCACGTCGGTCGTCGCCAGACCCGTCAGCTCGAGCACCGGGTCGATGACCTCCGCCTGCACCGCGGCGCGCAGCGCCTTCTGCGAGATGTCGGGCTGGTGCTGGGTCGAGAGCACGACGGTCTCGACCGTGCGCGGCACGGCGCCCTCGTAGCCGAGTGTCACCTGCGTCTTGCCGTCGGGCCGCAGGAACGGCAGCGCACCCGAGCGACGCGCCTCGGCGAGACGCTCGGCGATGCGATGCGCCGTCCAGATGGCGGTCGGCATGTACTGCGGCGTCTCGTTCGTGGCGTAGCCGAACATGATGCCCTGGTCGCCTGCGCCGAGCAGCTCGATCGGGTCGTTCGAGCCGGACTCGCGGTGCTCGAGCGCGGCATCCACACCGTGCGCGATGTCGCTCGACTGCTCGCCGATCGACACGCTGACCCCGCAGGAGTCGCCGTCGAAGCCGGTGTCGCTCGAGGTGTAGCCGATGCGGTTCACGACTCCGCGCACGATGCCGGGGATGTCGACCCAGCCCGACGTGCGCACCTCGCCCGCCACGTGCACGAGCCCCGTGGTCACGAGCGTCTCGACGGCGACACGCGCGTCGCGGTCGACGGTGAGGAGGGCGTCGAGGATGCTGTCCGAGATCTGGTCGCAGATCTTGTCGGGATGCCCCTCGGTGACGGACTCGGAGGTGAACAGTCGCAGCTGGCTCATCGAAGCTCCTGGAGAAGATGGGAACGCCATCATGCGCGCGGCCCCGGACATCATGTCACGGGGCCGCGGTGCAGAAGGCGGGTGTTACTCGGCGGGACGCAGCCGCAGCTTGTCCTCGTGGATCTCGTGCATCGCGATCGTGAGCGGCTTGTCCTCGATGGTCGAGTCGACGAGCGGGCCCACGTTGTCGAAGAGGTTGCCCTCCTGCAGGTCCGAGTAGTAGTCGTTGATCTGACGGGCGCGCTTCGACGCGTAGATCACGAGCTGGTACTTGGAGTCGACCTTCTCGAGAAGGCTGTCGATGGGCGGGTCGATGATGCCCTGATTGGTCCCTGCCATGGCGAAACCTCCTGGTTCGGGGATGACGGCGGAAGACGGCGCGCTACGAAGCGGGCGCGGAAGCCTTCGCCAATTCTACGACCTCGCGCGCGGCGGCGGCGACATCCTGGTTCACCACGCGGTAGTCGAACTCGTTCTGGGAGGCGAGCTCCACCTTCGCCGTGCGCAGGCGGCGCTCTCGCTCCTCCGCGTCCTCGGTGCCGCGGCCGACGAGACGCTGCACCAGTTCGTCCCAGCTCGGCGGCAGCAGGAACACGAGCGTCGCGTCGGGCGCCGCCTGACGCACCTGGCGAGCACCCTGCAGGTCGATCTCGAGCAGCACGGTGCGGCCGGCGGCGAGGGCCTCCTCGATGGGGCCGCGCGGGGTGCCGTAACGGTACTTGTTGTGCACCGTCGCCCACTCCAGCAACTGCCCCGACTCGATGAGCCGGTCGAAGCTGAGCTCGCCGGTGAAGAAGTAGTGCTCCCCCTCGACCTCACCCGGGCGCGGCGGCCGGGTCGTCGCCGACACCGACAGCAGGATCTCGGGGAAGTGCTCCTTGATGTAGGTCGCGACCGTGCCCTTGCCGACCGCGGTGGGCCCGGCGAGCACGATGAGGCGGCTGCGTCCGCGGCGGGGCCGGGGCTCGGGGAACCGCTCGTCGAGCCAGCCTGCGAGCACCTCGCGCTGACGCGCGCCGAGGCCGCCGAGCCGCTTCACGGGTGAGATGGCGAGCTCCTCCAGCACCCGGTCGCGCTTGCCCTCGCCGATCGCCGGCAGCGCGGTGAGGAAGTCGGTGATGCGCAGGGTGCCCGACGGCGACTGCGGGTCGGCGATCGCGCGGCGCAGCACCTCCTGGCCGGTCACGACCCGGAACGACAGGTCGCGCTTCAGGCTCGCCCGGGCGCGGCGCACCTCGACGGCGCGCTGGGATGCCGCGACCCGGTCGACCTCCGGCGGGGTGCGATGCTCGGTCACGAGCGCGCCCCGTAGAGCGCCGCCCGCTCGGCGATGCGCTCGGCCAGCCGGTCGGGGCCGACGGCGAGCACGCTGCGGCTCTCGTTCGCGATCACCTGCGACGACACGTAGCCGAACAGGCGGCCGAGCTCGGCCGGGTCGGCGCCCTGCGCCCCGAAGCCCGGGGCGAGGATCGGCGTGCCGGCGAGCAGGATGTCGCTCAGTCCGAAGCGTGAACGGGTCACGGTCGCGCCGATCACGACGCCGACGGAGCCGAGCGCGCCCGGAAGCCCCACGTTGTGCCAGCCGGCGTCGCGGGCGACGCGGGCGGCGACCCGCTCCCCCTCCTCGGCGGCCGCATCGGCGGTGACCGCCGTCTGCACCGGCTCCGCCTCGGGGTTGCTCGTCGCCGCGAGCACGAACGCGCCCTTGCCGTGCCGCAGCGCGAAGGTGAGCGTCTGCTGCAGCGAGTCCGGCCCGAGATAGGGGCTCAGCGTCACCGCGTCCGCCTCGAGCGGCGACCCCGGCTGGAGCCAGGCGGCCGCGTAGCCGTCCATCGTCGAGCCGATGTCGCCGCGCTTCGCATCGGCGATCACGATCAGTTCCGCCGCCCGCGCCGCCGCGAGCACGTCCTCGAGTGCCGCGAAGCCGCGCGAGCCGAAGCGTTCGAAGAATGCGACCTGCGGCTTCACGACGCCGACACGGCCGGCCGCGGCATCCACCACCCTCAGGCCGAACTCGCGCACGCCGTCGGCCGAGACCGGCAGACCCCACGACTGCAGCAGGCTCTCGTGCGGGTCGATGCCCACACAGAGCGGCCCGTGCGTGTCGAGGGCCTGCCAGAGGCGCTGACCGAATGTCGTCACAGGCGTCCCGCCCGATCGGCCGCGTACTCCTGCAGGCTCTTCACCGCGAAGCCCTCGCGCAGTGCCGGCATGGCGCTGACCGCCGCGCCCAGCACCGCCATCGTGGTGAACAGCGCCTTGTCGGCCGCGACGGCCGCCGCACGGATCTCGTAGCCGTCGGCACGGGCGAGACCGCCCGAGGGGGTGTTGACGATCATGTCGATGCGTCCGTCGTTGATGAGGTCGACGATGTTCTGCTCACCGGATTCCTGGGTGGCGGAGTACTTCTCGACGACCTCCACCCGGATGCCGTTGCGCGCCAGGATCTCGGCGGTGCCCTCCGTCGCGACGAGCGCGAAGCCGAGCTCCTGCAGGCGGTGCGCCGGGAGGATCACGGCGCGCTTGTCGGCGTCGGCGACCGAGATGAACACGGTGCCCTCGAGCGGCATGCCGCCGTACGCGGCATCCTGGCTCTTCGCGAACGCCGTCGGGAAGTCGCGGTCGATGCCCATGACCTCGCCGGTGGAGCGCATCTCGGGACCGAGCACCGAGTCGACGGTCTGGCCGTCGCGGGTGCGGAAGCGCTTGAACGGCAGCACCGCCTCCTTGACGGCGACGGGGGCGTCGAGCGGCACCCGGGAGCCGTCCTGGGCGGGCAGCAGGCCCTCGGACTTCAGATCGGCGATGGACGCGCCCGCCATGATGCGCGCCGCCGCCTTCGCGAGCGGGATGCCCAGGGCCTTCGACACGAACGGCACCGTACGGCTCGCGCGCGGGTTGGCCTCGATCACGTAGAGCACGCCCGCGCTGATCGCGAACTGCACGTTCAGCAGGCCTCGCACGCCGACGCCGCGCGCGATCGCGAGGGTCGCCTCGCGCACGCGGTCGATCTCGGTGCGGCCGAGCGAGACGGGCGGCAGCGTGCACGACGAGTCGCCGGAGTGGATGCCGGCCTCCTCGAGGTGCTCCATCACGCCGCCGATGTACAGCTGTTCGCCGTCGAAGAGCGCATCGACGTCGAGCTCGATCGCGTCGTCGAGGAAGCGGTCGACGAGCAGCGGACGGCCGGCGCCGATGATCGCCTGGTCGGCGATGCGGTCGAAGTAGTCGCGCAGGCTCGCCGTGTCGTAGACGATCTCCATGCCGCGGCCGCCGAGCACGAAGCTCGGGCGCACCAGCACCGGGTAGCCGATGTCCTCTGCGACCGCGATCGCGCCGTCGACGTCGATCGCGGTGCCGTGACGCGGGGCGACGAGCTCGGCCTCGTCGAGCAGGCGCGAGAACAGCTCGCGCTCCTCGGCGAGATCGATGGCCTCGGGGCTCGTGCCGAGGATGCGGTAGCCCGCCTCCTCGATGCCCTTCGCGAGCCCGAGCGGCGTCTGACCGCCCAGCTGGCAGATCACACCGAGGATCTCCCCCGACCGGCTCTCGGCGTGCAACACCTCGAGCACGTCCTCGAGGGTCAGCGGCTCGAAATAGAGCCGGTCGCTCGTGTCGTAGTCGGTGGAGACGGTCTCGGGGTTGCAGTTGACCATGACGGTCTCGTAGCCGGCGTCGGCGAGGGCGAACGACGCGTGCACGCACGAGTAGTCGAACTCCACGCCCTGTCCGATGCGGTTCGGGCCGGAGCCGATGATGACGACCTTGGTGCGATCCGACGGCGTCACCTCGGTCTCGGCGTCGTAGCTCGAGTAGTGGTAGGGCGTGAGCGCCGGGAACTCCCCCGCGCACGTGTCGACGGTCTTGTAGACGGGACGCACGTTCAGGGCGTGACGGATGCCGCGCACCTCCGCCTCGGCGATGCCGCGGAGCTCGGCCAGCTGGGCGTCGCTGAAGCCGTGCTCCTTCGCGATGCGGAGGGTCGAGGCATCCAGCTCGGCGGCGTCGGCCACGAACTGGGCGACCTCGTTGATGAGCACGATCTGGTCGAGGAACCAGGGGTCGATCTTCGTCGCCTCGAAGGCCTGCTCGAGCGTCGCGCCCTTGCGGAGCGCCTGCTGCACGACGACGATGCGGCCGTCGGTCGGGGTCCGGGCGATCTCGAGCAGCTCGTCGACCGAGCGGGTCTCCGTGCCCCAGTGGAAGCTGGAGCCGCGCTTCTCGAGCGAGCGCAGCGCCTTCTGCAGCGCGGTCGCGTAGTTGCGGCCGATCGCCATCGCCTCGCCGACCGACTTCATGGTGGTCGTGAGCGTCGTGTCGGCGGCGGGGAACTTCTCGAAGTTGAAGCGCGGCACCTTCACGACGACGTAGTCGAGCGTCGGCTCGAAGCTCGCCGGCGTCACCTTCGTGATGTCGTTCGGGATCTCGTCGAGGCGGTAGCCGATGGCGAGCTTCGCGGCGATCTTCGCGATCGGGAAGCCGGTGGCCTTCGACGCGAGCGCCGACGAGCGCGACACGCGCGGGTTCATCTCGATGACGATGATGCGGCCGTCGTCGGGGTTCACCGCGAACTGGATGTTGCAGCCGCCGGTGTCGACGCCGACGGCGCGGATGATGTCGATGCCGATGTCGCGCAGCTTCTGGTACTCGCGGTCGGTGAGGGTGAGCGCCGGTGCGACGGTGATCGAGTCGCCGGTGTGCACGCCGACCGGGTCGACGTTCTCGATCGAGCAGACGACGACGGTGTTGTCGTTGCCGTCGCGCATGAGCTCGAGCTCGTACTCCTTCCACCCGAGGATGGACTCCTCGAGCAGCACCTCGTGCGTGGGCGAGTCGTGCAGGCCCGCGCCGCCGATGCGCCGCAGATCGGCCTCGTCGTACGCGAAGCCCGAGCCGAGCCCGCCCATCGTGAACGAGGGGCGCACGACCAGCGGGTAGCCGAGCTTCTCGGCGCCGGCGAGCAGGTCGTCCATCGAGTGGCAGATGACGGATGCCGCGACATCCGCCCCCGCCTCGAGCACGAGCTCCTTGAAGATCTGGCGGTCCTCGCCGCGCTTGATCGCGTCGACCTTGGCGCCGATGAGCTCGACGTCGTACTTCTCGAGGATGCCGCGCTCGTGCAGCGCCATGGCCGCGTTGAGCGCGGTCTGCCCGCCGAGGGTCGGCAGGATCGCGTCGGGGTTCTCCTTGCGGATGATCGACTCGATGACCGCAGGGGTGATCGGCTCGATGTAGGTCGCGTCGGCGAAGTCGGGGTCGGTCATGATCGTGGCCGGGTTCGAGTTCACGAGGATGACGCGCACGCCCTCCTCGCGGAGCACGCGGCAGGCCTGCGTGCCCGAGTAGTCGAACTCGCACGCCTGGCCGATGACGATCGGGCCGGAGCCGATGACGAGGACGGAGCGGATGTCGTCGCGCTTGGGCATCAGGCGGCGCCCTTCTGGGTCTGCTGCGCGATCACGAGGTCGCGGAATCGGTCGAAGAGGTAGTTGGCGTCGTGGGGGCCGGCCGCCGCCTCCGGGTGGTACTGCACGCTGAAGGCGGGGATGTCGAGCGCGCGCAGGCCCTCCACCACGTTGTCGTTGAGACCGACGTGGCTCACCTCGACGCGGCCGTAGCCGTTCGGGCTGTCGATGACCGCGTCGATCGGCGCGTCGACGGCGAAGCCGTGGTTCTGCGCGGTGATCTCCACTTTGCCGGTGGTCTTGTCGAGCACCGGCTGGTTGATGCCGCGGTGGCCGAAGGGCAGCTTGTAGGTGCCGAGCCCGAGAGCGCGGCCGAGCAGCTGGTTGCCGAAGCAGATGCCGAAGAACGGCAGTCCGTCATCGAGCAGCCCGCGCAGCAGCGCCACGTGGGCATCGGATGCCGCGGGGTCGCCGGGGCCGTTCGAGTAGAACGCCGCGACCGGCCCGATCGCGCGGATCTCCTCGAGCGTGGCCGACTGCGGGAAGACGTGCACGTCGAAGCCGCGCGCGGCGAGGTTGTCGATCGTCGCCTGCTTGACGCCGAGGTCGAGCACGGCGAGGCTGCCGATGCGCTCGGTCGTCGCCGGCGTCACCTCGACGCTCGCGACCGACACCTCGGCCGACAGGTTGCGCCCCGCCATCTGCGGCGCCTCGCGCACGATGCGCAGCTGCTCGTCGTCGCCGAGCCCGGCCGCCTCACCCGAGAAGATCGCGCCGCGCATCGACCCGGCCGAGCGGATGTGGCGGGTCACCGCGCGGGTGTCGATGCCGCTGATGCCCACGATGCCGTCGCGCTCGAGCGCCGCGTCGAGGGACTCGTCGGCACGCCAGTTCGAGACGACGCGCGACGGGTCCCGCACGATGTAGCCCTCGACCCAGATGCGGCGCGACTCGGGGTCCTCGCCGTTCATGCCGGTGTTGCCGATGTGTGGGGCTGTCTGCAGCACGATCTGGCCGGCGTATGACGGGTCGGTGAGGGTCTCCTGGTAGCCGGTCATGCCGGTCGTGAAGACCACCTCTCCGATGGTGGTGCCGCGCGCGCCGTAGGCGCGTCCGGTGTGGCGGGTGCCGTCTTCGAGGACGAGAACGGCGGGTTCGGTGTGGAACCTGGTCATGCGTCGCTTCCTGCGGGGGTCGAGGGGGATGAGGTCAGTAGGGGGCGCACCGCGTCGGCGAGCACCTTGGCGGAGGCGTCGCGGGCACGCAGGTAGGTGTCGACCGGGGTGCCGTCGTCGAGCGTCCAGGTGATGCGGGCGAGGCCCTCACGCTCGACGACGCGGTCGATCGCCACCGTCGCCTGGGCGACGTCGACGACGCGCGACGCGGTGAGCTCGACGGTCGGCTCCCCCGCGATCGCGAGCAGCAGCGCGCGGTCGGTGACGACGAGCGTCGCCGGCGCCCGGTAGGCGAGGCCACGGGCGGCGAGGCGCTCGAGGGGACGCTCGTGCACGGTCGTGGCGACGTAGAAGACGTCGAAGCGCGCGCGCTCGTCGATCTCGGCGGCGGGGTCGGCCAGCGGTACCGCGATGCCGGAGTCCCGACGGGTTCGTCGCCACCAGCCCCACGCCATCAGGCCGATGAGCACGAGGGCGAGGCCGATCATGAGAAGGAGGGCGCCTTGCTGGGTCATGCGAACTCCTTCGTCAGGTCGACGAGGTCGCCGTGGGCGACGGTCGGGATGCCGGCGTGGAAGGTCCAGACCACGCGGCCCGGGAGCTCCCGGTCGAGGTAGGGCGAGTTGCGGCTGCGCCCGCGCAGGTCGTCCCGGCCGAAGGTCGAGGTGACGGCCGCGTCGTAGAGCGCGAGGTGGGCGGGCTCCCCCACGGCGATCGGGCGGCCGTGCCCGGCGAGGCGGCCGATGCGGGCCGGTGTCTCGCTCATGACCCGCGCGACATCGGCCCAGTCGAGGAGCCCGGTGTCGACCATCGACTGCTGCACGACGCGCAGGGCGGACTCGAGGCCGACCATGCCGTTCGCGGCCGCCTGCCACTCGCAGGCCTTCGCCTCGGCGGGGTGGGGCGCGTGGTCGGTCGCGACGATGTCGATCGTGCCGTCGGCGAGCCCCTCGCGCACCGCCTGCACGTCGTCTGCGGTGCGCAGCGGCGGGTTCACCTTGTAGCGCGCGTCGTAGCCGCGCACCAGCTCGTCGGTCAGCAGCAGGTGGTGCGGAGTCACCTCGGCGGTGACGTTCACACCGCGCCGCTTCGCCCAGCGGATGATGTCGACCGAGCCGGCCGTCGAGAGGTGGCAGACGTGCAGGCGGGAGCCGACGTGCTCGGCCAGCAGCACGTCGCGGGCGATGATCGACTCCTCGGCGACCGCCGGCCATCCGGCCAGTCCCAGCTCCGCCGAGACGGCACCCTCGTTCATCTGGGCGCCCGCGGTCAGCCGGGGGTCCTGGGCGTGCTGGGCGATGACGCCGTCGAACGCCTTCACGTACTCGAGCGCGCGTCGCATGATGAGCGGGTCCCAGACGCAGGAGCCGTCGTCGCTGAACACGCGCACCCGGGCGCGCGAGTCGGCCATGGCGCCGAGCTCGGCGAGCCGTTCGCCCTTCTGGCCGACGGTGACGGCGCCGATCGGCTGCACCGTGACGTAGCCCGCCTGCTCGCCGAGAGCGAGCTCCTGCTCGACGACGCCCGCCGTGTCGGCGACGGGCGAGGTGTTCGGCATCGCGAAGACGGCGCTGTACCCGCCGGCGGCGGCCGCGCGGGAACCGGTGAGCACCGTCTCCGACGCCTCGTAGCCGGGCTCGCGCAGGTGGGTGTGCAGGTCGACGAGTCCCGGCAGAGCGAGCAGTCCGTCGGCGTCGATCACCGCGGCACCGGCGCGCGACAGCGATATGCCGAGCTCCGCGATCCGGCCGTCTTCGATGAGGATGTCGGTGGTCGTGCCGTCGGCGAGTCGTGCGCCGCGGATCAGATGAAGGCCGGTCATCGCTCGTCCTCCTTCTTCTGCTCGTCGTCGTGGTCGGCCTGCCCGCTCAGGAGCAGGTAGAGCACCGCCATGCGCACCGACACGCCCGCGCGAACCTGGTCGAGCACAGTCGACCGGGGCGAGTCGGCGGCATCCGCCGAGATCTCGAGGCCGCGATTCATGGGGCCGGGGTGCATCACAATGCTATCGGCAGGAAGCGCCGCGAGCCGCGTCGCGTCGAGTCCCCAGCGGCGGGAATACTCCCGTTCAGTCGGGAAATACGCGGCGCTCATGCGCTCGAGCTGGATGCGCAGCATCATGAGCGCGTCGGGCCCGGCGGCGATCGCCGAGTCGAGGTCGTAGGAGATGGTCGCGGGCCAGGCCGAGACATCCTGCGGTACGAGCGTCGGCGGCGAGACGAGGGTGACCTCGGCGCCGAGGGCCGTGAGCAGCCAGACGTTCGACCGCGCGACGCGGGAGTGCAGCACATCGCCGACGATCGTGACCTTCACCCCGGCGAGGTCGCGCCCGCGGCTGTCGTCGCCGAACCGGCGCTGGCGGATCGTGAACGCGTCGAGCAGCGCCTGGGTCGGATGCTCGTGCGTGCCGTCGCCCGCGTTGACGACCCCCGCGGTGATCCACCCGCTCGTCGCGAGGGTGCGCGGGGCGCCGGACGCGCCGTGGCGGATGACCACCGCGTCGGCACCCATCGCCTGGAGGGTCTGCGCGGTGTCCTGGAGCGACTCGCCCTTCGAGACGCTCGACCCCTTCGCGGAGAAGTTGATGACGTCGGCCGACAGGCGCTTCGCGGCGGCCTCGAACGAGATGCGCGTGCGCGTCGAGTCCTCGAAGAACAGGTTCACGACGGTCTTGCCGCGCAGGGTCGGCAGCTTCTTGACCTCGCGATGCTGCGTGTCGGCCATGTCCTCGGCGATGTCGAGGATCGTCAGCGCATCCTCACGGGAGAGGTGCTGCGTGTCGAGCAGGTGGCGCATCCCGGTCACTCCCCCTCGATCGTGACGGCGTCCTCGCCGTCGTGCTCGACGAGTCGCACGTTGACGCGCTCGTCGCGGGAGGTCGGCAGGTTCTTGCCGACGAAGTCGGGGCGGATCGGCAGCTCGCGGTGGCCGCGGTCGACGAGGATCGCGAGGCGCACGGCGGCGGGGCGGCCGATGTCCTGCAGGGCGTCGAGGGCGGCGCGGATGCTGCGGCCCGAGAACAGCACGTCGTCCACCAGCACGACCGTCTTGCCGTCGATGCCGGTGGCGGGGATGTCGGTGCGCTGCGGCGCGCGGGTGGGATGCTGCGCGAGGTCGTCGCGGTACATCGTGACGTCGAGGGCGCCCACCGGCACCGGGGTGCCCGAGATGGCAGCCAGGTTCGTCGCGATGCGCTGGGCGAGGGCGACGCCGCGCGTCGGGATGCCGAGGACGACCAGGTCGTCGGCACCGCGCTGGGTCTCGAGGATCTCGTGGGAGATGCGCGTCAGAGCCCTGGTGATGTCCGCGCCCTGCAGAACGGTGCGCTCGCTCATCAGCCGCTCCCTTCTCCGCCTCACGGGACGGGGTTAAAGGTTGCTTCGGTGTGTCCAGCCTAGCCGGTGATCGGCGCTCAGTCGGTGATCGGCGCCGACGCGCCCCGCGGCGCGAGCAGCCACCGCACGCCGCGGCGCGCGAGCATGAGCACGATGATGAGCGCGGTCACGAGGAAGAACCCCCCGAGGGCCACGGCATCGCCGAAGATCAGGTGGATGAGCTCGAGCACGACGAGCTTGCTGCCGGGCAGCAGCAGCACCAGCACGACGATGCTGACGACGCGGCGAGGCCAGGTCGAGGCCGACTTCAGTCGCGTGAGCACGGCCTTCTTCAGCCACAGCACGGCCTCGAGCACGAGCTTGAGCACGATGGCGGTGAACAGCGACGTCGTGAACGACTCGGTGATCACCTGCGGCACCCACTGGGCCGCGAGGTTCAGCACGGTGACGTAGACGAAGACGTCGACGACGTGCAGGGGGTCGAGGCGACGGATGCCGCGGGCCGTGCTCACTCGGACGCTCAGACCGACGCTGAGGCGGCTTCGGGGCTCGCCGTCTCGTCGGCGCGGCGGGCGCGGATCGGGTGGCCCTGCGAGGTGAGGCAGCGGCCGGAGGCGAGATCCCACTTCCAATCGTGCAGGGAGCAGGTCAGCACGCCGTCCTCGATCTTGCCGGTCTTGGTGAGGTCTGCGCGCAGGTGCGGGCAGCGGCGCTGCACGACCCAGTCGTCGAGCTCGGTGTCCTCGGTCTGGTCGGACTGCTCGGCGTACCAGTTCTCGACGTACTCGATGCGGTCGCGCGAGAGGCACTTGAGGAAGGTGGTGAGGAACTCGTTGAACTTGCCGGCGCGTCCGACTTCGAACTGCATCGACAGGAAGATCGAGTTCGACCAGTCGATCTCGTGGTCGGCGATGTTCGTCGAGACGAGGTCGGCGGGGATCGTGTACCAGTACACGCACTCCTCTCCCGCGTACTCGCGCACCTTCGCCTTGGGGAAGTCGACGACCATGTCGAGGTCGCCGATGCGGAATCGCACGTTGCCGCCGACGCCGTTGCGGATGGTGCGTGCGCGGCGCAGCAGCGGCTCCCACCACTCCTGAAGCGCAGCGAGCATCTCCGCGGGCGGCAGCACGGCGGCGCGCTGCGCCTCCTCGGCGCGCACCTCGTCCTGACGGGCGTCGCGCTGCTCGGCGAGATAGGTCCACTTGTCGGAGAAGATGCGCTCGATCTCCGCCTCGGTGTACAGGGTCTGCGTCACCTGGATCTCGCTGCCCGCGAGGTCGACCTGGGTGCCGGGCACGAACCGGTAGCCCTTCTGGGCGGGAGAGACCTCGGCCATGTGGTCGAGGAACTGCTGCTGATCGGTGAAGATCGAGTCGTCCTCGAGGCCGTAGCCGTTGTAGCGGAACAGCTCCTCGCGCAGGAACATCGGCGGGCCGGCCATCGGGAAGACGTGCTCGGCGGCGACCTTGTCGATGTAGTACATCGCCCGCTTGTTCTGGGCGTCGCGCTTGAGCCCCGCGAAGTTCTGCTTGGCGTCCTGGGGCAGGTCGTAGACCATCGGCCACCAGATCGCGCCGCTCACCTGGGTGAAGTAGGCGTCGGGGTGGGAGAAGGCGAGCAGCTTCTCGAGATCGAGCGGGTGGGCGTCGTTCTGGTTGAGCATGCTCGCGGTGCCGTCGTCGACGCTCAGTGACGAATCGCCGATCGGGCCGTCGCTCGGGGCGCGCAGCGGGGTCACCATGATGGTCAGGCCGTTGTCGTACACGAGGGGAACGCCCGCCTGCGTGTAGACGATGTTCTCGTATCCGAGGGCGCGAAGGTCGACCTCGAGGTCGTCGGTCGGGTACTCGGGCAGGAGCACGCGGATGTCTCGGGGCACGTAGCGCTGCAGCAGCTGTGGGTCGAAGTGGTCACGGTGCCGGTGCGAGACGTAGAGGAAGTCGGCGTTGCCGAACCGCTCCCAGTCGAGCCCGCGGTTGTCGGGGAACGGGAACCACGATCCGAAGAACGAGGGGCCGATGACCGGGTCGCAGAGGATGCTGCCGCCCGTGGTCTCGATGAACATGCCGGCGTGGCCGAGGCCCGTGATGCGCATGCGCTCTCCCTTCCGCAGTCGAGTCTAGGCACGCGGGTTCGGCGCGCCGGGGTGCCGCGGCCGGGAAAACGCGCGGCGTGGGCGCTCAGACGGCGCGCGAGATGCGGGCGAGCACGCCGTGCACGAACGAGCCTGAGCCGTCGGTCGAGTATTCCTTCGCGAGCTCGACCGCCTCGTCGATCGCGACGGCGCTGGGCACCTCGCTGTTGAACACGATCTCCCACGTGGCGATGCGCAGCAGGGCGCGGTCGACGGCGGGCATGCGGTCGAGCTTCCAATCGCGGGCGTGGGTGATGATGAGCTCGTCGATCTGGTCGGCGTTGTCGATCACCCCGTCGACGATGTCGCGGGCGTACAGCCAGGAACCCTCGCGGGCGGGCTCGCTCGCCGCGCGCTTGGCCTCCGCGGCGAGCACGGCGGGAAGGTCCTCACCGCGCACATCCGCCTGGAACAGGATGTCGAGCGCGCGCTTGCGCGCCTTCGAACGGGCGCTCACGCGTCAGCTGACGCGGCCGAGGTAGTCACCCGTGCGGGTGTCGACCTTGACCTTCGTGCCGGTCTCGAGGAACAGCGGCACCTGGATCTCGTAGCCGGTCTCGACGGTGGCGGGCTTGGTGCCGGCCGACGAGCGGTCGCCCTGCAGGCCCGGCTCGGTGTAGGTGATCTCGAGCACGACGGACGCGGGCAGCTCGATGTAGAGCGGGTTGCCGTTGTTGAGCGCGATCTGCACCTGCTGGTTCTCGAGCAGGAAGTTCGCCGCGTCACCGACCGTCGCGGCGGCCACGTTGATCTGGTCGTAGTCGGCGACGTCCATGAACACGAAGCTGTCGCCGTCGTTGTAGAGGTACTGGAAGTCGCGGCGGTCGACGTTCTCGATCTCGACCTTGGCGCCCGCGTTGAACGTGCGGTCGACGACCTTGCCGGTGAGCACGTTCTTCAGCTTGGTGCGCACGAACGCGCCGCCCTTGCCGGGCTTGACGTGCTGGAACTCCACGACGCTCCAGAGCTGACCGTCGATGTTCAGGACGACGCCGTTCTTGATGTCTGCGGTGGATGCCATGAGGGTGCGCTTTTCCGTTTCGTGTGGGTGCGAGGCCGAGACGGCCGACACGAGAGTCTAACGGATGCCCCGTGGCCCGGGTGATTCCGAGGATCAGCCCTCGGCGCGACCGGTCACGACGTCGAGCAGCAGGTTCGTCGCGCGCACGTAGCCGGCGACGCCCTCTCCGATCACGTGCACGACGGCGACGTCGTGCACGTACGAGTGGTGCCGGAACGCCTCGCGGGCGTAGACGTCGGACACGTGCACCTCGGCGACCGGCAGGGCGACCCCGCTGAGCGCGTCGCGCAGCACCACGGAGGTATGGGTGAGACCGCCGGGGTTGATGACGATCGCCGCCGCCGTGAGGCGCGCCTCGTGGATCGCGTCGATCAGCACGCCCTCGTGGTTGGACTGCACGGCGGTGACCTCGAAGCCGCGGGAGGCCGCGGCATCCGTCACGAGACGCTCGACGTCGGCGAGGGTCTCGTGGCCGTAGATCGCCGGTTCCCGCACGCCCAGCAGGTTCAGGTTCGGGCCGTTGACGAGCAGGATGCGGCGCGGGGCGGTCATGCGCCGAACCTATCAGCGGCGCGCTGCTGCGCCGTGAGGCGGACGGCGGCGTTCTGGGGGCCGTATCCGTCGTAGTGGCCGCGGCGCTCGACGAACTCGAAGAACACGCCGCCGGTCGTGCGTGTGTAGACGTGCAGGTAGGAACCGTCGGCGTCGGCGTCGTAGAGCACGGATGCCGCGCGCAGCCCGTCGAGCGTCGATTCCGGAAGTGCGAACCGGGCGGCGAGGTCGTCGTAGTAGTTCGCGGGGACGGGAAGCGGCGCGACGCCGGCGTCCGCGAGGGCGCGCGCGAGTGCGATGACGTCGTCGCAGGCGAAGGCGATGTGCTGCACGGGCCCGCCGTCGCGGCCCGCCTCGGCCGACAACGGCGGCGCGACGTTCAGCGGGAGACGCACGGCGCCGTCGGGCGAGCCGAAGACGTGGCTCTGCACGAGTCCGGCAGGACCCGGGACATCCGTGGAACCCTGCGGCTCCAGTGCGAAGGCGGCGGACAGGAACAGCCGGGTCTCGTCGATGGCCTGCCAGGGCTGGGTGAGGCTCACGTGGTCGACGCGGGTGACGCCGTGTGCAGCGGAGCGCTGCACCGGGCCGAACTCGGCGGCCCACTCCGGGTCGCCGGCGTCGGCCGCCTGGCTCCAGTACACCTCGGTGCCGTCGGGTGCGATGGTGCCGGGCAGGTCGGCCTCATCGGCGAGCCGGCGCCGGTCGACGCGCGGCACCCCCAGGGCGGTGAGCCGGCGGGTGACGGCGTCGGCATCGTCGACGTCGAAGCCGACGGCGGCGATGCGCGGCGCGAGACCCGCGGCGCGCTCCTCGTTGAGCACGATGCGGGCGCGCCCGCTGGTCCACAGAGTGACCGCCTTGGAGCGGTGGCGGCCGTGGGCGGTGAAGCCCGCCGCGGCGAGCACACGGTCGAAGCGGCTCGTGTCCTCGCCCTTGATCTCCACGAACGCGACCCCGGCGGGCGCCGCGGAGTCCGGCAGGAGCTGCAGGTCGGGAACGTCCGGGTCGATGCGCGCGACGGCGTCTTCGAGCCAGCGCAGCGAGCGGCGGGCCTGCGCGGCGGTGCGCACGGGGTCGGTCTGCCGGAAGGTGTCGTTGAACACCTCGAGCGACAGCGGACCGCGGTATCCGGCGTCGAGGACGCGGCGCGTCAGGTCCGCCAGCTCGAACGCCCCCTCGCCCGGGAACAGGCGGTGGTGCCGGCTCCACGAGAGCACGTCGAGCGACAGGGCGGGTGCGTCGGCGAGCTGCACGAAGAAGATGCGGTCGCCCGGGATCTCCGCGATGCCCTCCAGCGGGGTGCGGCGGGACAGGATGTGGAACGAGTCGAGGCACACGCCGACGGCGGGATGATCGGCGCGCCGGACGACCTCCCAGGCGGTGCGGTAGTCGTCGATGTGGCGTCCCCAGGCGAGGGCCTCGAAGGCGATCCGGATGCCGCGGCCCGCGGCGAGCTCGCCGAGGCGCCGCAGCTGCGCGGCACTGACGTCCAGGTCGTCGGTGACGGCGGTCGCGACGTTGCTGCAGGCGAGCACCGAGTCGACGCCGAGCCGCTGCATGAGCGCGAACTTCGCGTCGGCGCGGTGGAGGACCCGGGCGAACTCCTCCTCGGAGATCCCTTCGACGTCGCGCAGCGGCTGGTAGAGGTCGATGCGCAGGCCGAGTCGTGCGGCCAGCGCCCGGATCTCCTCTGGGCTCTCGGGCGCGGCGATGAGGTCGGGTTCGAACAGTTCGATGCCGTCGAAACCGGCGGCGGCGATGGCGTGGAGCTTGGCGGAGAGGGGCCCGCTGATGCACACCGTTGCGATCGAGGTCTCCATGGTCAGGGAATGTACCACTCGGTACATTCCCGGCGGTATGCCGTTCCCGACTCCCCCGATCCCGCTCGGATACTCTGACGGCGTGAGTGACGTGCGCCGCGACCCCGAACGCACCAAGGCCGAACTGCTCGCCGTCGCGACCGAGGTCTTCGCCGAAGAGGGCTTCTCCGGCGCCCGCGTGGACGAGATCGCCCGCCGCACCCGCACGACCAAGCGGATGATCTACTACTACTTCGACAGCAAGGAAGGCCTCTACCTCGCCGTGCTCGAAGACGCCTATCGCGGCATTCGCGAGGCGGAGCGCGGGATCGACGTCGATCACACGGACCCGGTGGCCGCGGTGCGCCAGCTCGCGGAGCTGACCTTCGACCATCATGTCTCGCACGAGGCGTTCATCCGGCTGGTGGCGATCGAGAACATCCACCGCGGGACATCCATCTCCCGCATCCCGTCGCTGCGCACGCTGTCGCAGCCTGCCAAGTCGCTGCTCGACGAGATCCTCGCGCGCGGCCGCGATGCCGGCCTGTTCCGCAGCGACGTCGACGCGCTTGACGTGCACCTCGTCATCAGCGCCTACTGCGTCTTCCAGGTCGCGAACCGCCACACGTTCGGGCAGCTCTTCGACATCGACTTCACGGATGCCGCGACCCGTGCGCACCTGCGCAGCATGATCGGCGACGTGGTCGTCGGCTGGCTGCGCACGACTCCCTGACACCGGTGCTTGACACGTCGGATGTTGTCGTGTTCACTGCGAACGTACTAGTTAGTACAAACGCTTCGGACGAAGGAGTACCGTGCACAGCGATCGACGCTTCCTGGTCGGCCTCGTCGGCGACGGTGTCACCCCCTCGCTGACCCCGCCCATGCACATGGCGGAGGCCACCGCCCTCGGGATTCCCTACGTCTACCGCCCGATCGACACGGCGCTCCTCGGCCTCGGCGTGACCGAGCTCGGCGAGATCCTCGCCTGGGCCGAGCGCCTCGGCTTCGACGCGCTCAACATCACCCACCCCTTCAAGCAGGCGGTCCTCCCCCACCTCGACCACGTCGACCCCGTCGCCGCCTCGCTCGGCGCCGTGAACACCGTCCTGCTGACCGCCGAGGGCCGGCTCGGCTACAACACCGACACCACCGGCTTCGCCGCGGCCCTGCGTGAAGGGCTGCCGGGCGTCCCCCGGGAGCGGGTCGTGCAGTTCGGCGCCGGCGGTGCAGGCTCCGCCGTCGCCGACGCACTGCTGCGCGACGGCGTGCGCGAGCTGACCATCGTCGACCTCGACATCGAGCGGGTGGCCGCCCTGGCGGTGCGCGCCGGTGAACGGCACCCCCACGCCGAGGTGCGCCCCGGGACGCCCGCCGAGGCGGCCGACCTGCTCGCCCGCGCCGATGGAGTGGTCAACTGCACCCCGCTCGGCATGGCCGCCCACCCCGGCACCGCGTTCGACCCCGCGCTGCTGCGCCCGCAGACCTGGCTCGCCGACATCGTCTACCGCCCGCTGCGCACCGCCCTGCTGGACGCCGCTCGCGAGCGCGGCTGCCGCACGCTCGACGGCGGCCAGATGGCGGTGCACCAGGCGGTCGACGCCTTCGAGCTGATCACCGGCGTGCGTCCCGACCCCCGACGCATGACCCGGCACTTCCGCGACCTCGTCACCTCCGAGGAGATCCTCGCCCGCTGAGCCGACCGGCAGACGCGGCATCCGTTCCTTCCATCCCACCCCTACCCCCGACAACACCCATCTGATAGAGGAGACTCATGTCCACTCCCGCAACGACGCGGAAGACCCCAGTGCGCGCGGCCATCGCGAGCTTCATGGGGAGCGCCGTCGAGTACTACGACTTCTTCCTGTTCGGCTCCGCGGCCGCGCTCATCTTCCCGAGCGTGTTCTTCCCCTCCAACGACCAGGCGGCCCTCGTCATGTCGTTCGCGACCTTCGGGTTCGCCTACATCGCGCGTCCCGTCGGCGCCGTCATCCTCGGGCACTTCGGCGACCGCGTCGGACGTCAGCGCGTGCTCATGTTCACGCTGCTGCTCATGGGACTGTCGACCTTCGCGATCGGATGCCTCCCCGGCTATGCGCAGATCGGCTGGGCGGCGCCCATCCTGCTGGTGCTCGCCCGACTGCTGCAGGGACTCTCGGCCGCCGGCGAGCAGGCCGGCGCCTCGTCGCTCACGCTGGAGCACGCCCCCGATGACCGTCGCGCGTTCTTCACCTCCTGGACCCTCACCGGCACCCAGGGCGGACAGATCCTCGCGGCCCTCATCTTCGTTCCCGTCGTGGCCCTTCCCGACGACATCAAGTTCTCGTGGGGCTGGCGTATCCCGTTCTGGCTCAGCGCGGTGGTCGTGCTCGTCGCGTGGGTGATCCGTCGCCGGCTGCACGAGACCCCCGAGTTCGAGCAGGCGAAGGCCCGCGGCGAGATCGCTCGGCTCCCGCTCATCCCGCTGCTGCGCCACCACTGGCGCGACGTGATCCGCGTCGTGCTGTGCGCGACCATCTCGGCGGTCTCGACTGTCTTCGGCAACCTCGCCATCGCCTACGGCGTGAAGGTCGGCCTTGCCGCGTCGCTCACACTCTGGCTGGTCGTCGTCGCCAACCTGTTCGCCCTCGGCACGCAGCCGCTGTTCGGCCGCCTCGCCGACCGCATCGGCCGCAAGCCCGTCTTCATCTATGGGGCGCTGGCCTCGGCGGTGCTGATGCCCTTCTACATGCTGTCGATGTCGAGCGGCAACGCGCTGCTGACGTTCGTGCTCGCCGTGCTCACGTTCTCGTTCGGCTACGCGGCCGCGAACGCGGTCTGGCCTGCGTTCTACGGCGAGATGTTCTCGACCCGCGTGCGCTTCTCCGGCATGGCGATCGGCACCCAGCTCGGGTTCCTGGCCGCCGGCTTCGCACCGACCATCGTGACCGCCCTCGGCGGCGTGCAGGTGGGTGGCTGGGTCGTGACGAGCGTGTTCACCGCCGTGGTCGCCCTCATCGCGGCGGGCGCCGCGCTCACCGCACGGGAGACCAAGGATGTCGCGACCGCCGACCTCGGGGAGGCCAGTCCGGCCCCGGTCACCGTGAGGGAGCACGTCGCGGCCTGACCTCCGCTGTCGCAGAGCCCCGACCGCCTTCGGACGGCCGGGGCTCTGCGCATCTCAGGAGCCGATCTCCTGATAGGCCGCGAACAGCAGTGATTCGTCGGGTGCCTGCAGCACGGTGGGACGAGCGAGGTCGTCGAGCACGATGAAGCGCAGCATGGCGCCCCGCGTCTTCTTGTCGCGCTGCATGGTCGCCAGCAGCTGCGGCCAGGCGCCCGCGCGATACGAGGTGGGAAGACCCAGCAACTCCAGAACCGAGCGGTGCCGGTTCGCGACGTCGTCGCTGAGGCGTCCGGCCAGACGCGACAGCTCGGCGGCGAAGACCATGCCGACCGAGATCGCCGCGCCGTGGCGCCAGCGGTAGCGCTCGGCGTGCTCGATGGCGTGACCGAGAGTGTGTCCGTAGTTGAGCACCTCGCGCAGCCCCGCCTCGCGCAGGTCCTCGCCGACGACGCGTGCCTTCATCTCGATGGCGAGCTCGATCGATCGACGGAACGCCTCCGAGCCCGGATCGACGACGGCCGCGGGATCCTTCTCGATGAGATCGAGGATCTCCGGGTACCAGATGAACCCGGCCTTCACGACCTCCGCGAACCCGGCGGTGCGCTCGTGCGCGCTGAGACCGTCGAGGAGGTCGAGGTCGCAGATCACCGCACGCGGCGGCCAGAAGGCGCCCACCAGGTTCTTGCCCTCCGCGGTGTTGATGCCGGTCTTCCCGCCCACCGCGGCATCCACCATCGCCAGCACCGTCGTCGGCACCTGCACGATCGCGACGCCGCGCAGCCAGGTGGCAGCGACGAAGCCCGCGAGGTCCGTGACCGCTCCCCCGCCGAAGCCGACGACCGCGTCGGTGCGGGTGAAATCGGCCTGCCCGAGGATCTGCCAGCAGAACGCCGCGACCTCGACGCGCTTGCCCTGCTCGGCGTCCGGCACCTCGGCCAGCAGCACCTCGCGCGCACCGTCGCCGCGCAGCACCTCGCGCAGCGCAGCCGCCTGATCGGCGAGGGTCGGCGGGTGCACGATGAGCACCTTGCGGGCGGTGGCGGGCAGGGCCTCGGCGACGATGGGCAGGATGCCGCGGCCCACCGTCACGTCGTAGGGGGCGTCTCCGCCGACGGTGATCGTGGTGGTGCTCATGAAGGGGATCCTTCCGTCCGGCGGGCGCGGTCCCAGGCGACGATGCGCTCGACCACGTCCGACAGGGGGCCGTGCGAGGTGTCGAGGGTGAGGTCGGCGACCCGTTCGTAGAGGGCTCGTCGCTCGTCGTAGATGCGGTTCCAGCGGGCGATCGGGTCGTCGCCGGCGAGCAGGGGGCGATCGTCGCCGACGATGCGGGACGCGACGATGTGCGGGGCTACCGTCAGCAGCACGACGTGATGCGCGGCGAGGTCGGCACGGGTCTCCTCGTGCAGCACCGCCCCGCCTCCGAGCGCGATGACGCCGCCGGTCGTCAGGGCCTCGGCGACCGCGGTGCGCTCGATCGCTCGGAACGCCGTCTCCCCGTGCGCCTCGAAGTACGCCGGGATCGGCCCGTGGTCGCGCGTGATGATCTTGTCCGTGTCGAGGAACGGCCGTTCGAGCGCGCGGGCGACGCGTCTGCCGACGCTCGTCTTCCCGGCGCCCATCGGGCCGACCAGCACGATCGAGGGAGCGACCCCGCTCATCCGAGGGGGATGTCGACGACCTCGTCGACCGCCGCGAGGGCGGCATCGCTCTCCCCCGCCGTCGCGAGCGCGTCGGGGATGTGCGCGAGGTAGGCCTCGAGGTTGCGGCGGGTCTCGTCGACGTGGTCGCCGCCGAACTTCTCGAGCACGACGTCGGCGAGCACGATGGCCACCATCGCCTCGGCGACGACGCCCGCCGCCGGCACGGCGCAGACGTCGGAGCGCTGGTGGTGTGCGGCGGCCGCGTCGCCCGTCGCGACGTCGATCGTGCGCAGGGCGTGCGGCACCGTCGCGATCGGCTTCATACCGGCCCGCACGCGCAGGAGCGTGCCCGTGGACATGCCGCCCTCCGTGCCGCCGGCGCGGTCGCTCGACCGGGTGATGCCGTCCTCGGCGACGAAGAGCTCGTCGTGGGCGGCCGACCCGCGGCGTCGGGTGGTCTCGAAGCCGTCGCCGACCTCGACGCCCTTGATGGCCTGGATGCTCATGAGCGCCTGCGCGAGCTTCGCGTCCAGGCGCCGATCCCACTGCACATGGGAGCCGAGCCCCGGCGGCAGTCCGTAGGCGAGCACCTCGACGATGCCGCCCAGCGTGTCTCCCGCCTTCTTCGCGTCGTCGACCTCCTCGACCATGCGTGCGGATGTCTCCGGGTCGAAGCAGCGCAGCGGGTCGGCGTCGAGGCTGTCGACGTCGTCGGGCGTCGGGCACGGGGCATCCGAGGGCACCTGCACGGGTCCGATCGACAGGGTGTGGCTGACGAGCCGGATGCCGAGCTCGGCGAGGAAGGCGCGCGAGAGGGCTCCGAGAGCCACGCGGGCGGCCGTCTCACGGGCGCTCGCGCGCTCGAGGATGGGGCGCGCCTCGTCGAACGAGTACTTCTGCATGCCGACGAGGTCTGCGTGTCCCGGACGAGGGCGGGTGAGGGCGGCGCCGCGGCCGCGGGAGCGCTCGGTGAGCTCGACCGGCTCGGCGCTCATCACCTCGACCCACTTGGGCCACTCGGTGTTGCCGATGCGCACGGCGATGGGGCTGCCGAGGGTGTAGCCGTGACGTACGCCCGAGGAGATCGTGAGCTCGTCCTCTTCGAACTTCATGCGCGATCCGCGACCGTAGCCAAGCTTGCGTCGGGCGAGGTCGGCCTGGATGGCGGCGCGCGAGACGGGGACACCGGCCGGGAGTCCCTCGACGAGCGCGACGAGTTCGGGGCCGTGCGATTCGCCGGCCGTCAGCACGCGGAGCATTCCCTTAGTCTCCCACGCCGGGGACGACCGCATCCGCCTCTGTGACGGCGGCGCGCATCGCAGCAACGACGCTGGCCTCATCGGGCAGCGGCACCGCCGG
Organism: Microbacterium sp. 71-23; assembly: GCF_001897265.1. NCBI lineage: Bacteria > Bacillati > Actinomycetota > Actinomycetes > Micrococcales > Microbacteriaceae > Microbacterium > Microbacterium sp. 71-23. The sequence continues at coordinate 428,548 of NZ_MKSL01000017.1, read as the reverse complement.
ATCGCCGTGCAGGAACGCGCTCACCTGCCGCACCGCCTGGTGCAGCAGCATCCCGAGGCCGTTGGCGGAGATCAGGCCTTCTGCCTCCCACGCGCGGGAGAGCGGGGTGGGCCAGGTGCCGTAGGCGACGTCGTAGAGCATGCCGCCGGCCCCCGCGAGGTGCGCGGCCACCCCGGGGGGGAGCTCGGCGTCGGTGGGGATCGTCGCGACGGTCACGGGAACGGGGGTCGCGTCGGCGTCGTCGAACGTCGCCGGGGTCACCTCGACGCCGAGGGTGGCGGCGAGGTCGATGAGCGCCGCCGCAGCCCCGGGGCGGCGGGTCACGACGCTCACCCGGTCGGCGCCGAGACGGTGCAGCGCAACGAGGGCGGAGGTCGCGGTCGCTCCCCCGCCGAGGATGCGCGCGTGCGTCAGCTCGGACACGCCCAGCTCTCGCAGCACCGCGACGAGCCCGGCGACGTCGGTGTTGAAGCCGTCCCAGCCTGATTCTGTGCGCACGAGGGTGTTCACGGCCCCGGTGGTGGTCGCGTCGTCGTCGCGTCGCCCGGCCGCGGCGAAGGCGACGCCCTTGAGCGGCATGGTGAGCGAGAGTCCGCGCACGCGCGTCGCGGCCTCGCCGAGGGCGCCGGGAAAGGCCGACTCATCGACGCGGAGCCGGTCGTAGCTCCACTCCAGGCCGAGGGCGGCGTAGGCCGCGCGGTGCAGCGCGGGCGACTTGCTGTGCGCGATCGGGTCGCCCCACACCTCGCAGCGGGGCGGCGTCAGCATCCCGAGTTCGGGTTCTGCGCGCACCAGGACCGCCACTGTGCCACCGCGGCCTCATGCTCCGCATCGGTGGTGGAGAACACGGTCTCACCGGTGTCGAGGTTGACGGTCACGAAGTACAGCCACGGTCCGTCTGCCGGGTGCACGGCCGCATCGATCGCCGTGTCCCCGGGATTGGAGATGGGTCCCTTCGGCAGCCCCGTGATCACGTACGTGTTCCAGGGGTTGTTGTCCGCCAACGCCGCGGCCGACGAGCTCACGCTGCCGTCGTGCATCTCGCCGTAGCCGTACTGGGCGGTGGAGTCCATCTGGAGCTTCATGCCATCGGCGAGGCGGTTCTGGATGACGCGGGACACCTTGTAGAAGTCGGCGGACTGGCGGGCTTCGCGCTGGATGATCGAGGCGATCGTGAGGATCCGCTGCTGATCGGATGCCGCAACCCCCGCCTGCTGGAGCGACTGCTTCGTGCGGTCGACCATCGCCTTCACGGCCTGCGTCGCGGTGGTGCCGGGATCGAAGGTGTACGTGGCGGGAAAGAGCCAGCCCTCGAGGGAGTCCGCACTGACGCCGTAGTCGGACGGGGTCTTCACCGCTGCCTGCACATCGGCCAGGGGGATGGCCAGATCGTCGGAGAGCGCCTGGGCGATCTGGCTGACCGTGAGACCCTCCCGGATGAGCGCCGTGTTCTGCTGGCGATTCGCGGGGTCCTGGATCGCCGCGAGCGCGGCGGCGGCGGTCATCTGCTTCTGCAGCTTGTAGACGCCGGGCTGGAAGTTCGGGTTCTGCTGCGACTTCACGAGCATGTTGTAGAAGACCGAGGACGTCTTCGTCACGCCGGCCTGGTAGAGCTTCGTCGAGATCGTCATGCCGGTGTCGCCCGAGGCGATCGTGAGGAGTGCTTCGCCGTTGGCGAGTCCGGGGGCATAGTCCGCGGGCTCCTCCCATCCCATGAACGAGCGCACCTTGTCGCCGTACGTGTTCCACACCCACACGCCACCGGCGCCGATACCCCCCAGCAGCACCACGACGATGGCGAGGGCGATCCACCCCCGTGCGCGCCGACGTCGCTTCGAGGGCTTCTTCGGCACGGCTCCGACCGTATCGGACGATGCCCGCCCGGTGAAGAGGTCCGCGAGGTCTCCGGGGGCGGACGCTCTTGCGGCGCCGACTGGAGCTGTGCGCTCCGGCGGCCGAGTGACCGGCGGTGGGGTGCTTCCCGACGGAGGCATGGCGGCGGTGGGCGCCGGGGTCAGGCCGGTGAGGCTCGCGGGGTGGAGCGCGTCGGGTTGACTCGGCACGCGCGGGGGCCACGAGGCCGGTGTCGGGCTGACGGGGGCGGCGTCGGGCGCCGGCTGCTGCTGCCCGGTGGTTTCGCGGGTCAGTCGCTCGCGAAGCTCGCGGCGGGTGAGCGGCGCCGTCTCGGTGCCCGGCTCGGCGGATGCGGGCGTCTCGCCGGTCGCACTCGTCCGCGGCCGGTTGGCGGGCAGCTGCGAGTACAGGGTCGAGAACGGATCGTCCGCGCTCTTCTCGTCAGTCATTCGGCGTGGCCTCCTCGGGCGCGGGCACGACGGCCCCGGGGGTGCGCCCGGTCTGCTTCTCGGTGTCGATCGCGTTCTGCAGGAGAATCACTGCGGCGACCTGATCGACGATGTTACGAGACTGTCGCTGCGAACGCCCGGAGCCACGCAGGGCCGCGTGCGCGGAGACCGTGCTCAGGCGCTCGTCGACGAGGCGCACGGGCACACCGGAGGCGGCGAGTTGCGCCGCGAACTCGCGCGCATCCGCCGTCGACGCGGTCTCCCGACCCGACAGCGCGACGGGCAACCCGACGACGAACTCGATTGCGTCCCACTCCGCGCCGATCTCCCGCACGCGGGCGACGGCCGCGTCTGTGCGCGGCACGGTCTCCACGGGGGTCGCGAGCAAGCCGTCCGGGTCGCAGCGGGCGACGCCGACCCGGGCGGTGCCGACGTCGACGCCGATCCGGATGCCGCGTCGGAACCCCGTCACGTCACGCGACCTCGAGAGCCCGAACCGCCGCCGAGAGCGCATCGGGCAGGAGCGCGGCATCCGTACCGCCGCCCTGGGCGACATCGTCGCGCCCGCCGCCGCCGCCGCCGAGCACGCCGGCCGCGGTCTTCGCGAGCACACCCGCCTTGGCTCCGGCCTCGCGTGCGCGGGCGGTGGTCGCGGCGATCACGACGGGTCGGTCGCCGGCCACGGCGCCGAGCACGATCACGGCGGGCTCGTCGCCGAGTCGATCGCGAACGGCAAGCGCCACCGTGCGCAGGTCGTCGGCCGAGCCGACGGCGCCGATCGCGGCGCTCACGACGCGGAACGGTCCGGTGGTCGTCGCCGACGCGGCGAGCTCGGGGGCGCGCTCGGCGAGCTTGCCGGCCTCGAACGCCGCGATCTTCTTCTCGGCGGCCTTCAGGTTGGCGCCGAGCTCGGCGATGCGCGCGACGAGCTGGTCGCGCGGAGCCTTGAGGTTCGCAGACAGCTCGGCGACCAGCGCTCGTTCGGCCGCGAGCTCGCGGAACGCGTCGTGCCCGACGAGGGCCTCCACACGGCGGTTGGACGCGCCCACCGAGGACTCACTGACGAGCGAGATCAGCCCGATCTCAGCGCTCGTGGCCACGTGGGTTCCCGCACAGAGCTCGCGCGACCACGGGCCGCCGATGTCGACCATCCGCACGGTCTCGCCGTACTTCTCGCCGAACAGCGCCATCGCGCCGAGTTCCTTGGCGTCCGCGAGCGGCAGCACGCGGGTCGTGACCTCGAGGTTGTCGTAGATCGCGTTGTTGGCGATCTCCTCGATCTCCGTGCGCGTCTCGGCCGACAGCGCCTGGCTCCACGAGAAGTCGAAGCGCATGTAGCCGGCGCGGTTCAGCGAACCCGCCTGCGTCGCGGTCTTCCCCAGCGTGTCGCGCAGGGCCGCGTGCACGAGGTGCGTCGCGGAGTGGGCCTGACGTGCTGCGCGACGGTTCGCGCGGTCGACGACGGATGTCGCGGGGGCGCCGAGACCGACGTCGCCGCGGGTCACCTCGACCGTGTGGCTCACAAGGCCGGGCACGGGCTTCTGCACGTCGAGCACCTCGAGCTCGTACCCGGGCCCGACGATCACGCCCTTGTCGGCGACCTGTCCGCCCGACTCGGCGTAGAGCGCGGTCTCCCGCAGGATGACCTCGGCGATCTGGCCCTCGGTCGCGCGGTCGGTCGGCACGCCGTCGACGAGGATGCCGAGCACCGACGACTCGGTCTCGAGGTCGGTGTAGCCGGTGAAGACGGTCTCGCCCTTCGCGCGGAAGTCGCCGTAGACGCTGACGTCGGCGAGGGCGCGCTTGCGGGACTTCGCATCGGCCTTCGCGCGTGCCTTCTGCTCCCGCATCAGGGTGTCGAAGCCGTCGCGATCGACGGTGATGCCCGCCTCCTCGGCGATCTCGAGCGTCAGGTCGATCGGGAAGCCGTAGGTGTCGTGGAGCAGGAACGCCTCGCTGCCGGCGAGCTCGGAGCCACCGGCATCCTTCGTCTGCGTCACCGCGAGATCGAGGATCGTCGACCCCGACGCGAGCGTGCGCAGGAACGTCTCCTCCTCGGCGAACGCGTACTGCGAGATGCGCGCCCAGTCTTCGTCGACGACCGGGTAGGCGCTCTTCATCGCATCGCGCGACGCGGAGAACAGCTCGGGGAAGGTGGGGGCGTCGACGCCGAGCAGGCGCATCGCGCGGATCGAGCGGCGCATGAGCCGGCGCAGGATGTAGCCGCGTCCCTCGTTGGACGGCGTGACGCCGTCGGAGAGCAGCATGAGCGACGAGCGGATGTGGTCGGCGATGACGCGGTAGCGCACGTCATCCTCGTGCACGGCGCCGTACGGCCGTCCCGAGAGCGCGACGGCACGGTCGAGCACCGGACGCACCTGGTCGGTCTCGTACATGTTGTCGACACCCTGCTTGATGAACGCGACACGCTCGAGGCCCATGCCGGTGTCGATGTTCTTCTTGGGGAGCTCCCCCACGACGTCGAACTCGGTCTTCGAGCGCACGTTCGTGATGGCGTACTGCATGAACACGAGATTCCAGATCTCGGTGAAGCGGCTGTCGTCGACCGCAGGGCCGCCGTCGCGGCCGTACTTGGGGCCGCGGTCGAAGTAGATCTCCGAGCAGGGGCCGGCGGGGCCCGGCTGGCCGGTGGACCAGTAGTTGTCCTCGGCGCCGAAGCGCTGGATGCGCTCCTCCGGGAGTCCGGCGATCTTCTTCCACAGCGAGGCGGCTTCGTCGTCGTCCTCGTAGACGGTGACCCACAGGTCGCGCTCGTCGAACCCGAGGCCGCCGTCGGCCTCGCTCGAGGTGAGCAGCTCCCACGCGTAGCCGATCGCGCCTTCCTTGAAGTAGTCGCCGAACGACCAGTTGCCGAGCATCTGGAAGAACGTGCCGTGACGGGCGGTCTTGCCGACCTCTTCGATGTCGTTCGTGCGGATGCACTTCTGCACGTCGGCGGCGCGCGGGTACGGCGGCGGAACGGTGCCGTTGAGGTAGGGGATGAAGGGCACCATGCCCGCGATCGTGAACAGGATCGACGGGTCGTCGCTGACGAGGGACGCCGACGGCACGATGGTGTGGCCGTTGCGCTCGAAGTAGTCCAGGTAGCGCTGCGCGATCTCGGCGGTCTTCATGCGGGAGTCCTCATGGTGAACGGGCGGTGCCGGAGCCCGGCCCGCGGATGTCTCGGGGTGATCAGTCGTTCGCCGGCCGGGAGGCGGCATCCGCGACGGCCTCGGCGGCCTCGTGGACGGCGTCGCCGACGGTCTCGCCGAAGCGCGCCTGCTGCTCGCGGTACGCGTCGGTGACGCGTTCGGTGAACTCGGTGATGCGCGCGTCGATGTCGGCGAGCACCTCGTGACCGCGAGGATCCTTGTTCACGACGTGCGCGACCACGAAGCCGGCAGCGGCGCCGAGCACGAACCAGAGCACGTTCTTCACAGTCAGATCACTTCCTCGTCGGGCGCGACTCTCACGTCCGTGGTCCATCGTAGGCGACGGGTGGTGTCCGTCGGCGGGCGCCGGCGGCGCAGATGCGAGAAGGGCGCCGGGTTTCCCCGACGCCCTTCTCGGTGCGACTCAGCGTGCGGCGTAGTACTCGACGACGAGCTGCACGTCACAGGTGACGGGCACCTCGACGCGCTTCGGGCGACGCACGAGGCGCGCCTGGAGCTTGTCGAGCTCGACCTCGAGGTAACCCGGAACGGCCGGCAGCACGTCGGCGTGACCGCCGGCGGCCGCGACCTGGAAGGGCTCGCTGCCCTCGCTGCGGGCCTTGACGTGGATGAGCTGGCCGGGCTTCACGCGGAACGACGGGCGGTCCACGATCTGGCCGTCGACCAGGATGTGACGGTGGGTCACGAACTGGCGGGCCTGGGCGGTGGTGCGGGCGAAGCCGGCGCGCAGCACGAGCGCGTCGAGACGCATCTCGAGCAGCTCGACCAGGTTCTCACCGGTCAGGCCGTCGGTGCGGCGGGCCTCATTGAACGCGATGCGCAGCTGCTTCTCGCGGATGCCGTACTGCTCGCGCAGACGCTGCTTCTCACGCAGACGGACGGCGTAGTCGCTGTCGGCCTTGCGCTTGGTGCGGCCGTGCTCGCCCGGAGCGTAGGGACGCTTCTCGAGGTAGCGGGCGGCCTTGGGGGTGAGTGCCACGCCGAGGGCGCGGGACAGGCGGACCTTGCGGCGGTCCTGGGACTTCGTGACCACGAAGTGTTCCTTCCGATGACGCGGCCGTGTCTCTCACGGCCCGCGGACGTATCTCCCTCTCCCGCCCTCTCGGTGTGCACGCCGGGGCGCACCGTGAGGTGTTCCAGGAAGGAGGGGATGCCCGAAAACCGGTTTCGAGCCGGTCCATGCTACCAGACCGCCCCGCGCCGGCCGGGCCTCGTCATCCGTCGCCCAGAATGCGCCGGATGCGCTCGAGCCGAGCCTGCACGTCGCGCTCCTGGCCGTGCGCCGTCGGCGTGTAATAGCGGCGCCCGACCAGTGGGTCGGGAAGGTACTGCTGTGCGGCGACGCCGAGGTCGGTGTCGTGCGGATAGACGTAGCCCTTGCCGTGTCCGAGCCGCTTCGCGCCCGCGTAATGCGCGTCGCGCAGATGCGGCGGAACGGCGCCGAACGACCCCGCCCGCACGTCGGCGATGGCCGCGTCGATCGCCAGGTACGCCGCGTTCGACTTCGCGGTCGTCGCGAGGTACGCGGTCGCCTCGGCGAGCGGGATGCGCCCCTCGGGCATGCCGATGAACGCGACCGCGTCGGCGGCGGCGACGGCGATCTGCAGCGCGTGCGGATCGGCGAGGCCGATGTCCTCGGCGGCGGAGATGACGAGGCGTCGGGCGATGAACCGCGGGTCCTCCCCCGCCTCGATCATGCGCGCGAGGTAGTGGATCGCGGCATCCACATCGGAACCGCGGATCGACTTGATGAAGGCGCTGATCACGTCGTAGTGCTCGTCGCCCTGCCGGTCATAGCGCAGGAGCGCGCGGTCGACCGCCGCCGCGACGTGCTCGGCCGTGACCCGGGGTGTCGCCTCGTCGTCATCGGATGCCGCGGCCCCCGCCGCGAGCGTCGCCGCCGCCTCCAGCGCGGTCAGCGCCCGACGCGCGTCACCGGATGCGAGCCGCACCAGCGCGCCGCGCGCGTCGTCGTCTAGCGCCACCGCGCCGGAGAGCCCGCGCGGATCGGCGACCGCGCGGTCGACGAGCGACCCGAGGTCGTCGTCGGTGAGCGCGCGCAGCGTCAGCAGCAGCGAGCGCGACAGGAGAGGCGCGATGACCGAGAAGGACGGGTTCTCGGTCGTCGCGGCGATCAGCACGACCCAGCCGTTCTCGACGCCCGGCAGCAGGGCGTCCTGCTGCGCCTTCGTGAAGCGATGGATCTCGTCGAGGAACAGGATCGTGGACTGCCCGTACAGGTCGCGCTGGTTCAGGGCGTCCTGCATGACCTCGCGCACGTCCTTCACCCCCGCGGTGATGGCCGACAGCTCGACGAACCGGCGCCCCGACGAGCGGGCGATCGCCTGCGCGAGCGTGGTCTTGCCGGTGCCGGGCGGCCCCCACAGGATGACCGACACCGCGGCGGCGCTGCGGGAGTCGGGCGAGGCGAGCGCCACGAGCGGCGACCCCGGACGCAGCAGATGCCCTTGACCCGCTACCTCGTCGAGCGACGTCGGGCGCATGCGCACCGCCAGCGGCGTCGGGGACGACAGCAGGGGCGCGGAACTCACCACGCCAGGCTAGCGGCGCCATGAGACACCGACGCTTTGGCCGCCCACCGGATCACTGCGTAGGATCGGTGCGCTCAACGACCAGTGCAGGAGGACCCGTGGCCGCAGGCGGAAAGTCGCGCGACGAGAGGGTGGCGCGCGAGCGCGCCAGGGCGTACCAGGCCCGCCGTGCGCTGCACGAGGCGAGCCGGCGCCGTCGCGTCCGCGACAACACGATCGCCGCCGTCGCCGGCGGCATCCTGATCCTCCTCCTCGCGGCGGGTCAGTTCGCCTACTACTCCGTCGGACCCGGCGCGCCCGCGCCGTCGCCCAGCCCCACCCCGACCGTGAACCCGAGCGATCAGCCGCTCTTCTTCCCGACCCCCCGCGCGACGGATTCGCCCAGTCCGACCCCGTGACGCGTGACGACGCCCCGACCGGGCCGTCGGAGGGCGCGTACTAGGCTGAGCACGTCCATCCGACCGCCCGGCGAACCGCTTGAGGTGCACCCGTGACTGCCACGAACGACCAGACTCCTGACGTCCCCGCCGCCGAGGCGGACCCGACGCCCGAGACCCCGGCCGAAGAGACCCCTGCCACCGACGTCACTGCAGACGTCGAGGCCACCCCCGACGTCGCCGACGAGGCGTCTGCCCCGGCCGCGATCGCCGCGGTCGAGGCATCCGGGGACGAGGCGCCCGCGGTCGAGAGCCCGGCGCCCGACGCTCCGGTCGAGGACGACACGGTGACGGCTGCCGCGCCGGCACCGGCACCCGTTCCGTCACCGTCGCGCGCGATCCCCGTGCCCACCCGCCCGCGCTCCGCCGCGCCGGTGGCTGCGCCCGCCGCGACCACGGAGCCCTGGGGGCGTGTGGAAGAGGACGGCACCGTGTCGGTGCGCGAGTCCGCCGGATGGCGCATCGTCGGCCAGTACCCCGACGGGTCCACCGACGAGGCCCTCGCCTACTTCGAGCGCAAGTACGCCGATCTCGCGGGCGAGGTGGTGCTCCTCGAGGCGCGTCACCGCCGCGGAGGCGCGGGCGCCGCCGACCTGAGCTCCACCGCCGCCGCCGTGCGCGAGCGCGTCGTGGGCGCGGCCGCGGTCGGCGACCTCGAAGGACTCGCCGCGCGACTCGACGCTCTCGTGGCGGCGCTGAGCGCCGCCACCGAGGTCGAGGCGCAGCAGGCCAAGGAGGCCGTCGACGAGGCGATCGCCGAGCGCACCGCGATCGTGGAGAAGGCGGAGGCTCTCGCCGCCCGCGACCCTCAGAGCGTGCAGTGGAAGCAGACCACGGCCGACATCGCCACGCTCTTCGACCAGTGGCAGAACCACCAGCAGAACGGTCCTCGTCTCCCCCGCGCCGTCTCTCAGAAGCTCTGGGGCCGCTTCCGTGACGCGCGCGCGACGATCGACCGTCACCGTCGCGCCTACTTCGCCGACCTCGACGAGACCCACAAGTCGGCGCGCGACAGCAAGTCGCGTCTGGTCGAGCGGGCCGAGGCCCTCGCCCCGCGCGGCGAGGACGGCATCGCCGCCTACCGCACCCTCCTCGACGAGTGGAAGAGCGCGGGCCGCGCGGGCAAGAAGATCGACGACGCCCTGTGGGCCCGGTTCAAGGCCGCCGGTGACGTGCTCTACGGCGCCCGTTCCGACCGCGAGAGCGTCGAGGCCGAGGAGTCGAAGGAGCGCATCGAGCTCAAGCGGGCGCTGCTCACCGAGGCCGCCGCGGTTCCGGGCGAGAAGGACCTTGCCGCCGCGCGGCAGTTGCTCACCGGTCTCCAGCGTCGCTGGGACGAGATCGGCCGCATCTTCCCCCGTGACAAGGAGCGCCAGCTCGACGACGAACTTCGTCGCATCGAGCAGGGCGTGCGCGACCGCGAGCAGACGCACTGGCGTGAGAACAACCCCGAGACGAAGGCGCGTGCGAACGACATGACGCGTCAGCTCGAGGATGCCATCGCGAAGCTCGAGGACGACCTCGCCGCGGCGAAGGCGACCGGCGACAGCCGCAAGGTCAAGGCGGCGACCGAGGCGCTCGAGGCGCGTCGCGGCTGGCTGCGCGCCATCGGCGGCTGACGCCTTCTCCACAGCTTCGACCCGCCGGTCCGGCGAGCGGATGCCGCGTGCGGCACCATGGCTCGCATGGGATCGCCGTTCGTGTACGTCGCAGGTGACCGCTTGTCGGTCGCGGAGTTGAGTGCGGCGCGCATCGACGGCGACCTCGTCGAGGTCGGCGATGCGTTCATGCCCGCCGACGCCATCGAGACCCCCGCGATCCGGGCGGCCTCCCTCGCCCAGCTTGTGCCGGCCAACACCGCGCTCGTCGGTCGCAGCGCCGCCTGGGTCCACGGAGCGTTGCTCCCGCTGCCCGAGCGTCAGAGCGTGCAGCGCGCGGTCGCGCACCGCATCGGCCAGCCCGTCGACCGGCGCCTCGTGTACAGCGATCAGGGTCTTCCCGCCGACGCCGTCGAGCTCTGCGGCGGCGTGGCTGTGACATCCGCCGTGTACACCACGACCGACCTCGCCCGTGCGGGCGACGACGTCGCGGTGCGCGCGCTGTGCGACGCTCATCCCGCGCCGGCTGTGCGGGTACGTGACGCCTACGCTCTGCTGCAGGCGGCGGGCCCGCTGCACCACAAGCGCCGCGGCCTCGCGCTGCTGGAGGCTCTGATCGACGAGCTCAGGACGACGTGACGCGGTAGACGTCGTAGACCGCGTCGATGCGACGCACCGCGTTGAGCACGCGGTCGAGGTGCACGGTGTCGCCCATCTCGAACACGAACCGGCTGAGCGCGAGGCGGTCGTCGGTGGTCGACACCGTCGCCGACAGGATGTTGACGTGATGCTCGCTGAGCACGCGGGTCACGTCGCTGAGCAGTCCCGATCGGTCGAGGGCCTCGACCTGGATCTGCACCAGGAACACGCTCTTCGTGGTCGGTGCCCACTCGACGTCGATGAGCCGCTCCGGGTTGTCCATGAGCGCCTTCACGTTCGTGCAGTCGGTGCGGTGCACGGAGACGCCGCTGCCGCGCGTCACGAACCCGACGATCTCGTCGCCCGGGACCGGGGTGCAGCACTTCGCGAGTTTCACGAGGATGTCGGGAGCGCCGCGCACGAGGACGCCCGAGTCACCGTCACGCGGCGCGCGGCTGCGGCCGACGTGGGGCAGCTCGATGGCCCCCGTGGAGGTATCCCCCTCCGCGACGAGCGCGGTGACCTTCTCGATGACCGATTGGGTGGAGACGTGCCCTTCGCCGACGGCGGCGTACAGGGCGGAGACGTCTTCGTACTTCAGCTGGTGCGCGACCTGGGAGAAGGAGTCCTGGTTCATCAGGCGTTGCAGGGGCAGGTTCTGCCGCCGCATCGCGCGGGCGATCGACTCCTTGCCCTGTTCGATCGCCTCTTCTCGGCGCTCCTTCGTGAACCAGCCGCGGATCTTGTTGCGCGCGCGGGTGCTCTTGACGAATGTGAGCCAGTCCTGGCTCGGGCTCGCATCCGGGTTCTTCGAGGTGAACACCTCGACGACGTCGCCCGAGTTCAGTTCGCTCTCGAGCGGAACGAGACGCCCGTTGACCTTCGCCCCCATCGTGCGATGGCCGATCTCGGTGTGCACCGCATAGGCGAAGTCGACCGGAGTCGCGCCGGACGGGAGCCCGATCACGCGTCCCTTCGGCGTGAAGACGTAGACCTCCTTGGCGCCGATCTCGAACCTCAACGACTCGAGGAACTCGCCGGGGTCAGCGGTCTCGGCCTGCCAGTCGGAGATGTGGGCGAGCCACGCCATGTCGGTGTCGACGGTGCGGTCGTCGGTGCGACTGCCCGACATCCGCTCCTTGTACTTCCAGTGCGCCGCGACGCCGTACTCGGCCTGCTGGTGCATCTCGTTCGTGCGGATCTGGATCTCGACCGTACGACCGCCCGGGCCGATCACCGTGGTGTGCAGCGACTGGTAGAGGTTGAACTTCGGCGTCGCGATGTAGTCCTTGAAGCGGCCGGGTAGTGGCGTCCAGCGGGCGTGGATCGAGCCCAGCACGGCGTAGCAGTCGCGCACGGTCGCGACGATCACGCGGATGCCGATCAGGTCGTAGATGTCGTCGAACTCCCGACCGCGCACCACCATCTTCTGATACACGGAGTACAGCTGCTTCGGACGACCCATGACGCGCCCGCGGATGCGCAGCTCGCGCAGATCCGCATCGACGGAGTCGATCACACTGTGCACGTACTGCTCGCGCTGGGGCGTGCGCTGCTTGACCAGACTCTCGATCTCGGCGTAGAGCTTGGGGTGCAGTACGGCGAACGAGAGGTCCTCGAGCTCCGACTTGATCGCCTGGATGCCGAGGCGGTGCGCGAGCGGAGCGTAGATCTCGAGAGTCTCGCGCGCCTTCTTCTGCGCCTTCTCGGGCGGCACGAAACCCCACGTGCGCGCGTTGTGGAGCCGGTCGGCGAGCTTGATGAGGAGCACGCGGATGTCTCGCGACATCGCGACGATCATCTTGCGGACCGTCTCGGCCTGCGCGCTCTCGCCGTACTTGACCTTGTCGAGCTTCGTGACGCCGTCGACGAGCATCGCGACCTCGTCGCCGAACTCCGCCGTCAACTGGTCGAGGCTGTAGTCCGTGTCCTCGACGGTGTCGTGCAGCAGGGCCGCAGCGATCGCCTTCGGTCCGAGACCGAGATCGGCGAGCACCTGAGCGACCGCGAGCGGGTGCGTGATGTACGGCTCACCGCTCTGGCGCTTCTGGTCGCGGTGCGCGCGCTCCGCGACGGTGTATGCGCGCTCGATGACAGCGAGGTCGCCGCGCGGATGATGCGTGCGCACCGTGCGCACGAGCTGGTCGACATCGTCGCGCCGGTGCGCGCGGGAGAAGATCCGAGGCACGAGCCGCCGCAGCGAAGAGGCCTGGGGCGCGGCCGGAACGGTCTCGGTCACTCGCGTCTCACCGCCCTTCGCCGGATCGGATCATCCTACGCCCGCTGCCGAGGTGGACGGCCGCTCAGGCGGCGACCTCTGCCTTGCTCCGAGAGGCGCGCACGCGGGCGTCGCGCGCCTTGACCTTCGGCTCGTTCTCACGGAACAGCGAGTACAGCGGCGCCGCCACGAAGATCGTCGAGTAGGCAGCCACGATCGTTCCGACGAAGATCGACAGCGAGATGTCGGTGAGCGTCTGTGCACCCAGCCAGAACGCGCCGATGAACAGGATCGCACCGGTCGGGAGCACCGCGACGATGGTCGTGTTGATCGAACGGATGAGCGTCTGGTTGACAGCCAGGTTCACCGACTCGCCGAACAGGCGACCGGCCGCCTCACCGCCTTCGCGCGTGTTCTCCCGGATCTTGTCGAACACGACTGTCGTGTCGTAGAGCGAGTACGCCAGGATCGTGAGGAATCCGATCACCGCGGCGGGCGAGATCGCGAAGCCGCAGACCGCGTAGATGCCGATCGTGATCACCAGCACGTCCACCACGCCGATGACGGCCGCGGCCGACATCTTCCACGTGCGGAAGTAGAGCGCGAGGATGAGGAACGTCAGCGCGAGGAAGATCGCGAGTCCCCAGAGCGACTGGCGCGTGACATCCGCGCCCCACGCCGGACCGATGAACGAGTCGGTGACGTCGGTCTGCGGCACGTCGAACGCCGTGGCGAGCGCCTGGCTGACCTGCTGGGTCTGCTCGGGCGTCATCTGGTTCGTCTCGACCTGAACCGAGGTGCCCCCGACCGTGGTGACGCTCGAGACCGAGCCGGGGACGACACCGTTGACGGCGTTCGTCGCGGTGAGCTGATCGGGGTTCGTCAGACCGCTCACGGTGAACTGCGAGCCGCCGGTGAACTCGATCGAGAAGTGGATCGGGCGCACGAGGGGAACGAGCACCGACGCGATCACGAGCACCGCCGCGATGATGAACCACACACGACGACGGCCGACGAAGGGGAAGGACGTCTTGCCGGTGTAGAGGTCGTTTCCGAGCTGATTCATGGAGCGCATCAGTCGTCTCCCTCCTTGGTCGCGGTCGTGGTCCCGCCGCCGAGTTCGGCCGCGCGCTTTCGCTCGGCGATCGTCTGCCGGCGCTCCGCCTCCTTGCGCGACTTGGCCGAACGCCCGGCGGTCGCCGCTGCCGGGGCGCGGAACTGGGCGCGGCCGCGGTAGACGGCGCCGAGCGCCTCGGGGTCGAGACCCGAGAGCGGGTGCCCCGAGCCGAAGAACCGGGTGCGTGCCAGCAGCTGCATGACAGGGTGCGTGAACAGGATGAAGATGAGCACGTCGATCGCGGTCGTGATGCCGAGCGTGAACGCGAAGCCCTTCACCGTCGCATCCGCGAGGATGTAGAGCACGACGGCCGCGAGCACGTTGATCGACTTCGAGATGTAGATCGTGCGCTTCGCCCGGCCCCAGCCGTCCTCGACGGCGGAGGTGATCGACTTGCCGTCGCGCAGCTCGTCGCGGATGCGCTCGAAGTACACGATGAACGAGTCGGCGGTGAAGCCGATCGTCACGATCAGACCGGCGACACCGGCGAGAGAAAGGCGGAAGCCCATGCGCCACGCCAGGATGCAGAGCACCGCGTACGTGATGACCGCCATCACCGCGAGGGACGCGATGATCACCGAGCCGAGAGCCCGGTAGACGATGAGCGAGTAGATCGCGACGAGCGCCAGACCGATGAGTCCCGTGATCAGACCGATCATGAGCTGCTGTGAGCCGAGGGTCGCCGAGATGGTGTCGGAGCTCTGCACCGAGAAGCTCAGCGGCAGAGCACCGAACTTGAGCTGGTCGGCGAGCGTGGTCGCGCTCTCCTGCGTGAACGAGCCCGAGATCTGCGGTTTGCCGTCGGTGATCACGGCGTTCATGCTGGGGGCGGAGAGAACGGATCCGTCCAGCACGAAGGCGAACTGGTTGAGCGGCGCCGTCTGGCTGTAGAGGCGCTTGCTGATGTCGCCGAAGGTCTGGGTTCCCTCGCCGTTGAACACGAGGTTCACGACCCACTGGCCGTTCTGCGTGTTCAGACCGGCACTGGCGTCGGTGATGGCGGAGCCGTCGAGCTCGACGGGCCCGAGGATGTACTTCGCGGTGTTGGTCGAGTCGCAGGTGACGAGCGGCTTGTCCTTGGGCGCGTTCGCGGGGTCGTTCGTCGTCGCCGAGCAGTTGTAGGCCTGATACTCCGCCTGCAGCGCCGGGGTGATCCACGAGGTGTCACTGCCGCTCGTGGGCGACGCGGTCGGGGTCGACTGCAGGGTGGGCGCCGGCGTCGGGTAGGGCGTCTGGTTCCCGTCCTGTCCGGTGAAGCTGCCGGTGACGTCGGCCGACGTGTACAGCACGGCCCGCAGCTGCAGCTGGGCCGAGGCCTCGATGCGCTGTCGCGTCTGCTCGTCCGCCGTTCCGGGGATCTGCACGACGATGTTGCGGCCGCCCTCTGTCGAGACGGATGCCTCGGACACACCCGACGCGTCGATGCGCTGGCGGATGATCGACACCGCCTGGTTCATCTGCGTGTCGGTGGGTGCCGCGCCGTCGACGGTCTGCGCCTGCAGGATAATCTGCGTGCCGCCCTGGAGGTCGAGCGCGAGCTGCGGGGCCCACGACGACTTCTGGAACACGTAGACGCCGAGGGCGTTGATGCCGAACAGCACGGCGATCACGGCCAGCAGGCCGATGAGGGCACGCCAGGCGTGCTTGACGGGGGTGGATGTCGCCACTGATCAGGTCTTTCGGAAGGGGTGCGCGGGCACCGTGTCAGGCGTCGGTGCCGTTCTTCTTCTCGTCGTCGGCGTCGGCGGCCTTCTTCTGGTCGTCGCTGATCGAGGAGATCTCGCCGCTGGCGACGCCGGCCTCGTACTCGTCGTGGGTGGCCTCGGCCTCGAGGTACTCGTCCTCGGTGACGACCTCGTCGATCGGGTCGACGACGCGAAGGATCGCCTGGCTGTGTACCTCGATCTCGACGCCGGGGGCGATCGAGACCACGGCCGGCTGGTCGAGGTTGTCGGAGTCGAAGGTCACGATGGTGCCGTACAGGCCTCCCTGCAGCAGCACCTTGGCGCCGGGGACGGTCTGACGCGCGCGGGCCTCGACCTCGGCCTTCTGCTTCTGCATGCGGCGTCGGGAGCTCCAGAACATGAAGACCAGGAGCAGGACGAGCAGGATGAGCAGGCCGTAGTTGCTGAAGAACGTGCCGAAGTCCATGCGGGCGCGGAGCCTTTCAGATGAGGCGCACTCAAGATGGGCGCCGTAGGGAGAGGGCGGCGAAAGCCTTCAGCGATTATAGGTCATCCATATCGAGCGTTCCGGTCGCATGTGCCGGGGCCACACCGAGATGGGCATACGCCTCGGGCGTGGCGACGCGCCCGCGGGGCGTGCGACCCATGAGTCCGATGCGCACGAGGTAGGGCTCGACGACCGACTCGATCGTGTCGGCCTCCTCTCCGACCGTCACCGAGAGGGTGCCGAGGCCGACGGGCCCGCCGCCGAACCGGCGGATCAGAATGTCGAGCACCGCCCTGTCGAGCCGATCGAGACCGATCGGGTCGACGTCGTAGAGCTCGAGCGCGGCGCCGACGGCCGCGACATCCGTGCCCGCGCCCCCGTGTACGAGCAGGTAGTCACGTACGCGGCGCAGCAGTCGGTTCGCGATGCGGGGTGTCCCCCGGGAGCGGCGGGCGATCTCGGCGCGGGCGCGGGCGGACAGTTCGACCCCGAGCACGATTGCCGAGCGCTCGACGACGCGTTCGAGCTCGGCGGGGTCGTAGTACTCCAGATGGGCGGTGAAGCCGAACCGGTCGCGCAGTGGGTTCGGCAGCATGCCGGAGCGCGTCGTCGCGCCCACGAGCGTGAAGGGGGCGAGATCGAGCGGGATCGAGGTGGCGCCGGCGCCCTTGCCCACCATGATGTCGATGCGGAAGTCCTCCATCGCGAGATACAGCATCTCCTCCGCCGAACGGGCCATCCGGTGGATCTCGTCGATGAACAAGACCTCCCCCGGCTGCAGGCTCGACAGCAGCGCCGCGAGGTCCCCCGCGTGCTGGATCGCGGGGCCGCTCGAGAGCCTCAGGGGACGCCCGCTCTCGTGCGCGACGATCATCGCAAGAGTGGTCTTGCCGAGCCCCGGGGGGCCGGCGAGCAGGATGTGATCGGCGGGCCGCTCCTGGATGCGGGCGGCATCGAGCAGCAGCTGCAACTGCCCGCGCACCTTGGGCTGCCCGATGAACTCGGCGAGCGACGTCGGGCGCAGTGCGCCCTCGATGGCGAGCTCGGTCTCATCGACCGCCTGCGGGTTCACCTCATCCACGCACATGCTCCCCTCGCGCGGGCCCGAGCTCGGCGAGGGCGAGCCGGAGCAAGGCGGGAACGCTGCGTTCGGTCGCGGGCGCGCTCTCGATGACGGATGTCGCGGTCTCCTGTGCGACCCGGTCGTTCCAGCCGAGACCGTTCAGGGCCGCGGTGAGCTGGGTGAGCAGCGCCGCGTCTCCCCCGCCCGTCGGAGAGGTCGAGGCAGCTGACGGCGGGGCGAGGCGCCCGGCGAGCTGCACGACGATGAGCTTTGCCGTCTTCGGGCCGATCCCGGAGACGCGCCGGAACGGCGCGTCGTCCTCGGCGGCAACGGCGGCGGCGATCTGGTCGATCGACAGGTGCGAGAGCACGCCGAGGGCCGACTTCGGACCGACGCCGGAGACGCCGAGGAGCGCCAGGAACACGACGAGCTCGGCGCGCTCGGTGAACCCGACGAGCTGCATCGCGTCTTCGCGCACGACGAGATGCGTGTGCAGCAGCACCTCGGCGCCGGGAGTCAGGCTGTGGGCGACGGGCTGCGTCACTGCGACGGCGTAGCCGACACCGCCCGTTTCGACGACGACGGTGTCGCCGTCGACGTACAGCACGGAGCCGCGCACGGAAGCGATCATGGCTCCACCCTACGAGACGGTTCGCAGATATGTTCGAGCGACACGCTAGCGGCGGGCGCGGCGCTCGGCGTCGGCCCAGGCGCGCTGCGCCGGCGTCAGGGCGGATGCCCCGGGGGCGGCGGGGCCGCGACGCCAGGCGTGGCAGAGCGCGAGGGCCAGGGCGTCCGCGGCATCCGCCGGCTGCGGGGGTGCGTCGAGGCGCAGCAGGCGCGCGATCATCGCCTGCACCTGCGCCTTGTCGGCTGAGCCGTAGCCGGTGACGGCGGCCTTCACCTCGGACGGAGTGTGGGTCGCGGCCTCGAGGCCGAACTCGGCGGCGACGAGCAGCGCGATGCCGCTCGCCTGGGCCGTCCCCATGACGCTGTGCCGGTTGTGCTGGGCGAAGACGCGCTCGACGGCGACCACGTGGGGCTGATGGACGGCGACGACCTCGCGGATACCGTCGGCGATGAGGCGCAGGCGCCGCTGGATCGCGAGGTCGGGTGAGGAGCGCACGACCCCGACGTGCACGAGGCGCGCAGAGCGGTCGGGAGCGACATCCACCACGCCCACGCCGCAGCGGGTGAGGCCGGGGTCGATGCCCAGCACGCGCAGCGAAGGGGTGGTCACTCCCCCACGCTAACGATCGCGGGTCGCGGCGCTCGAGCGGCGCGCCCGCGTGCGATCACTCGTCCTCTTCGAGCTCGGCCTGCACCTCGGCGGTGAGGTCGAAGTTCGAGTAGACGTTCTGCACGTCGTCGCTGTCCTCGAGGGCGTCGATGAGGCGGAACACCTTGCGGGCGGTCTCGGCGTCGATCTCGACCTTGAGGGTCGGGACGAACTCGACGTCGGCCGACTCGTACTCGATGCCGGCGTCGACGAGCGCGCTGCGGACGGCCACGACATCGGATGCCTCGGTGATGACCTCGAAGCCCTGGGCGTGGGGCTCGATCTCCTCGGCGCCCGCCTCGAGGGCCGCGAGCATGACGTCGTCCTCGGTCGTGCCCTCCTCAGAGACGACGATGACGCCCTTGCGGGAGAAGTTGTAGGCGACCGAACCGGGGTCCGCGAGGGTGCCGCCGTTGCGGCTGAGTGCCGTGCGCACCTCGGCCGCGGCGCGGTTCTTGTTGTCGGTCAGACACTCGATCATGAGGGCGACGCCGTTGGGACCGTAGCCCTCGTACATGATCGACGAGTACTCGACCGACTCGCCGCCGATGCCGGCGCCGCGCTTGATCGCGCGGTCGATGTTGTCCTTGGGCACCGAGGTCTTCTTGGCCTTGAGCACTGCGTCGAAGAGGGTCGGGTTGCCCTGCAGGTCGGCACCGCCGAGCTTGGCTGCGACCTCGATGTTCTTGATGAGCTTCGCCCACGACTTCGCGCGGCGGGCGTCGACGACCGCCTTCTTGTGCTTGGTCGTGGCCCATTTGGAGTGTCCGGACATAGGCTCCAGTTTACGGGCGTGCGGCGAGGATCTTCACGAGGGTGCGGAGATTGCGCGTCGTGGTGCGCTCCCGCCAGGTGCGACGCGCGACCGCCTTCGCGAAGGGGGTGTCGGTCGAACGTCCCTTGGGTGGGTTCCAGTACACGACGGCGCCGTCGCGGGCGACCGGATCGAGGTCGTCGTCGCGGGGCTCGTCGATGAGGGATGCCGCGGTCTGCGCGGTGTCGCAGAAGATCACCCAGGGCTGCCGCGCGGTGTCGTCGGCCGCGAACGGGAACCCGCCGATCGCCTCTTCGACGGCCTCCCGGGCAACGAGCAGCAGGTGCGCGTCGTAGTCGTAGTGGCGTCCGAGCGCCGCCTCGAGCCTCGCGCGGAGAGCCGCGGCATCCGCTCGCTCGGTCGGGTGGTCGAACACGACGTTGCCGCTCGCGAGCACCGGCACGACGTCAGTGCCCCCGATGCCCGTCACGATCTCGCGCAGCTCGGCGTTGCGCACGGTCGCGCCGCCGACGTTGACCCCGCGCAGCAGGGCGATCCAGCTGGTCACGTCGCGAGACTACGCGGCGGGGACGACATCGAACGGATGCCGCGGCTCACGCCGCCGCGACGGCGTCGAGCAGCAGGCGGTGGAACCTCAGCTCCCCCGTGACCTCGGGGTGGAACGACGTGCCGAGCAGGGGGCCCTGCCTCACGGCGACGACCCGCCCGTCGGAGAGGTGGGCGAGCGGTTCGGCCCGGGCGCCGACCTGTTCGATGAGCGGTGCGCGGATGAACGCGGCGTGCACAGGCGGTGCGCCGAGGGAGGGCACGTCGAGGTCGGTCTCGAACGAGTCCACCTGGCTGCCGAACGCGTTGCGGCGCACCGTCACGTCGAGGCCGCCGAAGGTCTGCTGCCCGGCGATGCCGTCGACGATGCGCTCGGCGAGCAGGATGAGGCCGGCACAGGTGCCGTACACCGGGAGCCCTCCGGCGATCGCCTCGCGCAGGGGGTCGCGCAGCTCGAAGGCGCGGGCGAGCTTGTCGATGACGCTCGACTCGCCGCCCGGGATCACGAGCCCCTGCACGGCGGCGAGGTCTTCGGGGCGCCGCACCCTGGCGACATCCGCCCCCAGCGCCGCCAGGGCGACGGCGTGCTCGCGCACGTCGCCCTGGAGCGCGAGCACCCCGATGCGCGGGCTGGTCACCAGCCGCGCTCGGCGAGGCGGTGCGGTGCGGCCAGGTCGGTGACATTGATGCCGACCATCGCCTCGCCGAGTCCGCGCGAGACCTCGGCGATGACGGCCGGGTCGTCGTAGAACGTGGTCGCCTTCACGATGGCGGCGGCGCGCTCGGCCGGGTTGCCGCTCTTGAAGATGCCGGAGCCGACGAACACGCCGTCGGCACCGAGCTGCATCATCATGGCCGCATCCGCGGGGGTGGCGACGCCGCCGGCGGTGAAGAGCACGACAGGGAGCGTGCCGGTCTCGGCGATCTCGGCGACCAGCTCGTAGGGCGCCTGCAGCTCCTTTGCGGCGACGTAGAGCTCGTCCTTGGTGAGGGAGCGCAGCACGTTGATCTCGCTCGTGATCTTGCGGATGTGCTTGGTCGCCTCGGACACGTCGCCCGTGCCGGCCTCGCCCTTCGAGCGGATCATCGCCGCACCCTCGTTGATGCGGCGCAGCGCCTCACCGAGATTCGTCGCGCCGCAGACGAAGGGCACCGTGAACTTCCATTTGTCGATGTGGTTGACGTAGTCGGCGGGCGAGAGCACCTCGGACTCGTCGATGTAGTCGACGCCGAGCTGCTGCAGCACCTGCGCCTCGACGAAGTGCCCGATGCGCGCCTTCGCCATGACCGGGATGGAGACCGACGCGATGATGTCGTCGATGAGGTCGGGATCGCTCATGCGGGCGACGCCGCCCTGGGCGCGGATGTCGGCGGGAACCCGCTCGAGCGCCATCACGGCGACGGCGCCGGCGTCCTCGGCGATGCGCGCCTGCTCGGCGGTGACGACGTCCATGATGACGCCGCCCTTGAGCATCTCGGCGAGGCCGCGCTTGACGCGGTCGGAACCGATGGTGGGAGTGGTCACGGTCTGCTCCTTCGGGCGTCCGGATGACGCCATGTTTTGGCCTAGGCCGAAATGTAACACGACTGGCGCTTAGGCTTGCTGCGAGGGGGTCACACATGACGACCGGCATAACGGGCACCACCGCGACCGAGATCGCGGACAGCGTGCGCACGCTCGTCGAGCGAGGCGATCGCGTCCCCGGCGCGCTGCTGCCGCCCGTGCGCACCCTCGCCGACACGCTCGGCGTGAACCGCAACACCGTCGTCGCGGCCTACCGGCAGCTCGCTCTGGCGGGGGTCGTGGTCTCGCGGGGGCGCGCCGGAACCCGCATCGCCGCGCGCACCCGCATCGCGCAGGAGGGCTACGCCGCCGACACCGTGCTGCGCGACATCGGCACGGGCAACCCCGACCCGCGACTCATCCCCGACCCGACCGAGGCCCTCCGACGCGTCGGCGGACGCCCCGTGCTCTACGGAGAGCCGGTCATCGACCGTGCGCTCGAGGCGTGGGCGCGGGACTGGATGACCGAGGCGCTGCCGGAGGCGCGCGACATCCGCCTCACGATCACCGGCGGCGCGTCCGACGCGATCGACCGCCTGCTCTCGCAGACCCTCGCCCGCGACGACGCCGTGGCGCTCGAGGACCCGTGCTTCCTGTCGAGCCTGAACATCGTGCGCCTCGGCGGCTACCGGGCCGTGCCCGTCCCGGTCGACGAGGAGGGCATGACTGTCGCCGGACTCCGGGCCGCGCTCGCCGTGGGCGTGCGGGCGGTCGTGCACACCCCTCGCGCGCAGAACCCCACCGGTGCCGGCCTCAGCGCCGCGCGCGCGGCGCAGCTGCGGGAGGTGCTCGCCGAGCACCCCTACGTGCTCATCATCGAGGACGACCACTTCTCCCTGCTCTCCACCCGCCCGTTCCACTCGCTCATCTCCCCCGCCCACGAGCGCTGGGCCCTCATCCGCTCGGTCTCGAAGTTCCTCGGGCCCGACATGGGGCTGGCCATCACAGCCGCAGACCCGCACACCGCCGAACGCCTCGCCCTGCGGCTGAGCCCCGGCACCACCTGGGTCAGTCACCTGCTGCAGCGCCTCGCGCACGCCCTCCTCATCGACCCGGCGGTGCGCGCGCAGATCGACGCGGCCGGCGCGCATTACGCCTCGCGCAACGCCGCCTTCATCGCCCGGCTCGCCGACCGCGGCATCGTCGTGCCGCCCTCCGACGGACTCAACGTGTGGGTGACGACGGATGCCGCGGCCCGCCCCGTCGCCGAAGGGCTCATGCGTCGCGGGTGGCTCGCCCGGCCGGGCGACGAGTTCGAGCTGGCCGGCGGGGGTGCGGCATCCGCTCTTCGTCTCACGGTGCACGAGCTTGACGATGCCGATCAGGAGCGCCTCGCGGACGACGTCGCCGCGGCCGTCGTCGCGGCGCGCGCCGCGGATGCGAGGATCGACGGATGAAGATCCTCTCGATCCAGTCGGCCGTGGCCCACGGGCACGTCGGCAACTCGGCCGCCGTGTTCCCGCTGCAGCGCATCGGTGTCGAGGTGCTGCCGGTGTACACGGTGACCTTCTCGAACCACACCGGGTATGACTCCTGGCGGGGGCCGCTCATCGCCCCGAGCGACGTGCACGAGGTGATCCTCGGCATTGAGGAGCGCGGGGTCTTCCCCGAGATCGACGTAGTGCTGTCGGGCTATCAGGGCAGCGAGGGCATCGCCGATGTCATCCTCGACGCGGTCGCGCGGGTCAAGGCCGCGAACCCCGACGCCATCTACGCCTGCGACCCGGTGATGGGAAACGCCGTGTCGGGATGCTTCGTGGCCCCCGCAATCCCCGATCTGCTGCGCGACCGGGTCGTGCCCGCCGCCGACCTCGTCACCCCCAACCAGTTCGAGCTGGGATTCCTCACGGGCACCTCTCCCGACACGATCGCCTCGACGCTCGAAGCGGCCGACCTCGTGCGGGCCTCCGGCCCCGAGACCGTGCTCGTCACGAGCGTCGCCCGCCCCGACCGCCCGGAGGGCACGATCGAGATGCTCGTCGTGAACGGGGACGGCGCCTGGCTCGTGCAGACGCCCATGATCGGCATGAAGGCGAACGGGTCGGGCGATGTGACGGCGGCCCTGTTCACCGCGCATTACCGCGCGACCGGCGATGCGCAGGCCGCGCTTGCGCGCACCACGTCGAGCGTCTTCGATCTGCTGCAGCGCACGCACGACGCGGGATCTCGGGAGCTGCTGCTCGTCGAGTCGCAGGAGGCGTACGCCCACCCCCGTCTGCAGTTCGACGTCGCGCGAGTGCGGTGAGCCTCGGCATCCATCACATTCGGTGATGGCCGCGATCGTTTTCCGATTCTTGTGGCGCCGGGGCGCCGGATCGACGATGAATCCGGCCGCCGCACCCGACGGGCGGCCGGAAGGCAGGTGCCGACATGCGCGCCCTCACCCTCGCCGCCACCGGCGGCATCGTGCTCACCGAGATCGAGGAGCCATCGGCTGATGCGACGCCGGCGACGCTCGTCGCGGCGGCGGTGAACCCCGTCGACCGGGTGATCGCCACCGGGACCATGCCCTTCCGCCCGCTCGCACCCGGCGCCGTCGCCGGCCTCTCCGGCGTGGTGCAGGATGCCGCGGGCGGGCTTCTCTACGTGAGCGCGCCGCCCGCGCCGTTCGGCACGTTCGCCGACGTCGTGCCGCTGCGCGGTGCCGAGAGCGTGCCGGTGCCCGACGGGCTCGACCCGGTGACGGCGGCGGCGATCGGGGTGCCGGGGATCGCCGCGTGGCTCGCGCTGCACCGTGCCGCCCAGACGCAGCCCGGGGAGACCGTGCTCGTGCTCGGCGGAACGGGATCGGCGGGCACCCTTGCCGTCGCCGCGGCCGTCGACCTCGGGGCGACGGTGCTCGCGACCGCCCGCACCGAGGCCGGACTCGAGGCTATCGGGGCGCGGGGCGGTCACGGGGTGCTCGCGGTCGACGCCGATGCCCTCGACGCGCAGCTCGCCGCCGCGGGCGGCATCGACGTGGTCATCGACCTCACCTGGGGCATGCCGCTCGCGGTCGCCGCCCGACACCTCGCCACGGGCGCGCGCATCGCGCAGGTCGGCAACTCGGCCGGCGCCGAGGCGAGCATCCTGGCCCCCGCGTTCCGCAACCGCGGCGCGCGCATCATCGGGCACTCCAACTTCCTCGCGTCGGCCGCCGAGCGCGAGATCGCCTACACGGCCGTCGCCGACCTGGTGCTGCGCACGGGCCTTCGTCCCGCCGCTCCCACGCGCCCGCTCGCCGAGGGCGTGGACGCCCTGGCGCAGGCGGGCGCCGTCGTGCTCGTCCCCTGACCCGCGGCATCCGCACCGCCCCGACCGGGGCGGCGTTCGCCGCGCCATCCCCATCCACCGATTGCCGAGGAGGCACATCATGTCCGCACCCGCACGTCGCCACGTGCAGCCCGAGGAGGTCACCGACCTCAGCGCCGGGTTCCTGACCCGGGAGATGACCCCCGGGGTCTTCATGATCACGAACGGCAACTACCAGACGATCTTCTTCACCACCGGCGAGGGGGTCGTGCTGCTCGATGCTCCCGAACCGCTCGTCGACCACATCCGCACCGCGATCGCCGACGTCACCGACGAGCCGATCCGCACGCTCATCTACTCGCACGGGCACTCGGATCACATCGGTGGCTCGTACCTGCTCGCCGACGGCGTGGAGATCATCGCCGAGGCCGGCACCGCGCGGTTCCTCGCCGAGAAGGCGGACCCCGCCCGCCCGGCGCCGACCGTCGTGTACGAGGGCGCCCTCTCGCTCACCCGCGGCACCCGCCGCATCGAGCTGTTCCGCGACGGCTTCCACTCCGCCGACGGCGACACGGTGCTGTTCCTCCCCGACGAGAAGGTCATGGTCGCCATCGACCTGCTCGCGCGCGGGTGGGTGCCGCTGCTCGACTTCGACATCACCGAGAACATGTTCGCCTACCTGGGCGCGTTCGACCGGTTCCTCGAGTACGACTTCGAGCACTTCCTGTCGGGGCACACCGCCGATGTCGCGCGCCGCAGCGACGTGGAGCTGACCCGTCGCTACGTGCTCGACGTGTACGCCACCGTCAAGCGCCTGCACGACGAGATCAACACTCCCGAACTGCTGGCCGAGCACCGCGACAGCGAGCAGGCTGGCATCAAGTTCATCATCGAGGAGGTCACCCGCCGCGCCGCCGCCGAGCTCGCCGAGCGGTGGGCCGACGGCCCGATGAAGGGCGTCGAGCTGTGGACCGAGAGCCACGCGCGCGCGATGGTGCTCTACGTGCGCTGGACGGACTGAGGTGGCCGACATGAGCGTCACCTTCGATTTCTCCGACAAGGTCGCCGTCGTCACGGGCGGCTCCAGCGGGATCGGCGCCGCCGTCGCCCGCGCACTCGGTCGCGCCGGTGCGGCTGTGGTGATCGGCTCCCGGGATGCCGCGGGCCAGCGCGTCGTCGACGACATCGTCGCGGCCGGGGGCCGGGCGACCCACGCGGTCGCCGACGTCTCGGATGACGCCGCGGTCGCCGCTCTCGTGCAGACCGCCGTGGACACCTACGGCGGCCTCGA
Source organism: Microbacterium sp. 71-23 (assembly GCF_001897265.1). Taxonomy (NCBI): domain Bacteria; kingdom Bacillati; phylum Actinomycetota; class Actinomycetes; order Micrococcales; family Microbacteriaceae; genus Microbacterium; species Microbacterium sp. 71-23. The sequence goes on along the minus strand of NZ_MKSL01000017.1, from coordinate 402,587 downwards.
CATCGCGGTCAACAACGCGGGGTCGCTCCCGCCGACGGGGACTCTCGCCGAGCAGACCGTGACGGACTGGCAGCACACGCTCGCGGTCGACCTCTCCGGGGTGTTCTTCTCGCTCCGTCACGAGATCCCGGCGCTGCTCGCTCGGGGCGGCGGCTCGATCGTCAACATCGCCTCGGTGGCCGGAGTCATCGCCGACCCGGGGATGTCCCCCTATGCGGCGGCCAAGCACGGCGTCGTCGGCCTGACGCGCGCGGCGGCGCTCGACTACGCCCGCGAGGGTGTGCGGGTGAACGCGGTCGCGCCGGGCCTCGTGCGCACGCCGATGATCGACGGATGGCTCGCGGACCCCGCCATGCGCGAGACCGTGCTGTCGTACTCGCCCCAGGGACGGGTGTCGGAGCCGGAGGAGATCGCGAACCTCGTGCTCTTCCTCGCCTCCGACGCGTCGCCGTTCATCAACGGCAGCGTGTACACGATCGACGGCGGCCAGACGGCCCACTGATCGCCGGAGGCGAGAGGATGGACGCGTGCAGCTGCGTCAGTTGGAGTACTTCCTCGCGGTCGCCGATGCCGAGAGCATCAGTGCGGCGGCCGAGCGGCTGCACGTCGTCCAGTCCGGCGTCTCGAGCGCGATCCGCTCGTTGGAGCGCGAGCTCGGGTCACCGCTGTTCGATCGTGGCCCGCGCGGGGTGCGGCTGAACGCGGCCGGGCACGCGCTGGTGCCGCTCGCGCGACAGACCCTCGCCGACGCCGCGCAGGCCGCGGCCGCAGTCGACGAGGTGCGGCGCGGGTTGCGCGGCACCGTGACGATCGGCGCACTGCCGGTGCTCGGACTCATCGACCTCACATCGGCGATCGCCGAGTTCCGCGGTCGCCACCCGCACGTGAGCGTGCGGCTCGTGGTCGCGGGCTCCCACGAGCTGGTGCGCGCGATCGATCACGGCGAGGTCGACTTCGCCCTCCTCTCCCCCGTCGGCGCGACGCCCGACGAGGTGCGGCTCGAGCCGGTCGCCTCGGCATCGTTCGTCGCGTTGTCCCCGCTCGGCGCCGCCTCGGGGGCGGATGTCGCGACCCTCCCCGAGCTCGCGGCGTCGCCGTTCATCGACGCCCCGCGCGGGTTCGGCACCCGCGACCTCATCGACGAGGTGTTCGCCCGGGCGGGCCTGCGGCGCGACATCGGCGTGGAGGCACCGGATGCCGCGGCGATCCCCGTGCTCGTCGCGAAGGGCGCGGGGGTCGCGATCGTCCCCGACTTCGTCGCAGGGCTCGGAGACGTGGGCGATGCCCTCGCGGTGCGACCGCTCGACCCGCCCCTGCCCGCGTGGACGCTCTTCCTCGGCACAGCCGTGCACACGACGCCGTCGCGCGCGGCCGCGGCGTTCATGGCGATGCTGCGCGCCGTCTGCCGCGGCGGGTGAGGCGCGGCGTCCGCTCTCTCGAGAGAGAGAGAGAGGACGCGGTCAGGCCGGCCAGGCGTCGGCGAGCGACTGGCGCACCTCGCCGAGCAGCTGCGGCAGGGCCTTCGTCTTCGCGATGATCGGGAAGAAGTTCGCGTCGGTCGCCCAGCGCGGCACGACGTGCTGGTGCAGGTGGGCGGCGACGCCCGCGCCGGCGACCTCGCCCTGGTTCATGCCGATGTTGAAGCCGTGGCAGCGTGCGGTCTCACGCAGCGTGCGCATCGCTGTCTGCGTCAGGCGGGAGATCTCGTCGATCTCCTCTGCGGTGGCCTCGTCGTAGAGACCGACATGGCGGTAGGGGCACACCAGCAGGTGTCCTGAGTTGTACGGGAAGAGGTTCAGCAGCACGTAGGCGTGCACACCCCGGTGCACGATCAGGGCGTCCTCGTCGCTCATCGACGGCGCGGCGCAGAACGGGCAGTCGTGCTTCAGCGGCTCGGGGCCTGCCTGGATGTACGCCATCCGGTGCGGGGTCCACAGGCGCTGGAACTCGTCCGGCACACCGGGCAGATCGGATGCCGCGACCAGCGCGTCATCCGATCCGCCCGCGTGCGACGAGGTCATACGAGCTGATCCGCCGTGTCGACGAGCGTGTGCTGCGCGATGGCGCGCAGGACGAGGGCGATCGCATCGTCGACGGGGACTCCGTTGGTCTGCGACCCGTCGCGGAAGCGGAACGAGACCGTGCCCGCGGCGCGGTCCAGCTCCCCCGCGATCAGCTGCAGCGGCACCTTCTGGGTGGTGTGCGTGCGGATCTTCTTCTGCATGCGGTCGTCGGAGTGGTCGACCTCCGCGCGCACGCCCGCCTCACGCAGGCGGCCGACGATCTCGTCGAGGTACGGCGCGTACTCCTCGGCGACCGGGATGCCGACGACCTGCACCGGGGAGAGCCACAACGGGAACGCGCCGGCGTAGTGCTCGAGCAGGATCGCGAAGAACCGCTCGATCGAGCCGAACAGTGCACGGTGGATCATGATGGGGCGGTGACGCTCGCCGTCCGAGCCGGTGTACTCCAGCTCGAAGCGCTCGGGCAGGTTCGGGTCGACCTGCACGGTCGACAGCTGCCAGGTGCGCCCGATCGCGTCACGGGTCTTCAGGTCGATCTTCGGGCCGTAGAACGCCGCCTCGCCGGGCACCTCAGTGAGCTTCAGTCCGCTCGCCAGGGCGACATTGCGCAGTGCGTTCGTGGAGTACTCCCAGAACTCGTCCGACCCGATCCACTTCGACTTCTCGTCGTCGCGCATCGACAGTTCGAGCTCGAAGTCGTCGAGACCGAAGTCCCGCAGCATGGAGATGACGAACTCGAGCACCTTCGTCGCCTCACCCTCGAGCTGCTCGGGGGTCACGAACAGGTGCGAGTCGTCCTGGGTGAAGCCGCGGACGCGCGTGAGGCCGTGGAGGGCGCCCGAGAGTTCGTTGCGGTAGACCGTGCCGTTCTCGGCGAGCCGCATCGGCAGGTCGCGGTAGCTGCGGCCGCGCTCCTTGTAGATGAGGATGTGCATCGGGCAGTTCATCGGCTTCAGGTAGTACTCCTGGCCGGCCTTGGTGATGGTGCCGTCGGCGTCGCGCTCCTCGTCCATCGTGATGGGCGGGAACATGCCGTCCCGGTAGGTCACGAGGTGGTTCGAGGTCAGGAAGAGGTCTTCCTTCGAGATGTGCGGGGTGTACACGTAGGTGTAGCCGGCTGCGACGTGGCGACGGCGGGCGTGCTGCTCCATCTCCCCGCGGACGATGCCGCCCTTCGGATGCCAGACACTCAGCCCCGAGCCGATCTCGTCGGGGAACGAGAAGAGGTCGAGCTCCTTGCCGAGCTTGCGGTGATCGCGCTTGGCGGCCTCCTCGAGGCGCTGCTGGTAGGCGCGCAGTTCGTCCTTCGTCGCCCACGCGGTGCCGTAGATGCGCTGCAGCTGCGGGTTCTTCTCGCTGCCGCGCCAATAGGCGCCCGCGATGCGCTGCAGGTCCCAGCCGTTGCCGATCGTGCGGGTGTTGGGCACGTGAGGTCCGCGGCACAGGTCTTTCCAGACGGTCTCGCCGTCGCGGTTGACGTTGTCGTAGATCGTCAGCTCGCCGGCTCCGACCTCGACCGAGGCGCCCTCGGCGGCCTCCTTCGTGCCGCCCTTGAGGCCGATCAGTTCGAGCTTGAACGGTTCGTCAGCGAGCTCGGCGCGCGCCTCGTCGTCGCTGACCACGCGGCGCACGAAGCGCTGGCCCTCGCGGACGATGCGCTCCATCTCCTTCTTGATGGCCTTCACGTCATCGGGGGTGAACGGCGCATCCGTGCCGAAGTCGTAGTAGAAGCCGTCGGTGATCGGCGGGCCGATGCCGAGGTTCGTCTGCGGCTTGATGCGCTGCACCGCCTGGGCGAGCACATGCGCGGTCGAGTGTCGCAGGATCGCCAGGCCGTCGGCGCTGTCGATCGTGACCGGCTCTACGGAGTCTGCGGCGGTCACGACCGTCGCGAGGTCCTTCAGCTCGCCGTTGACGCGCAGCGCCACGACGGATCGGTCGGGGAAGAGGGCGAAGCCGTCGGCGGGGTACTCGACGACAGCGGGTAGGGCATCAGACACAGGGAAATCTCCAGAGGATCGCTCGGTTCCAGGCTACTCAGCTTCGGGGCGCACGCGCGCCGCCGCCCGCTCAGGCGCCGAGCGTTCGCGTCGCCGTCGCGCGCACGACGACGGTCGTGAGCGGGCGAGGGCGGATGTCCATGCCGCGAGCCTACCGTTCCCAGGTTCGTTGGGGAGCAGGATGGGAGCGTGAAACTCGCGGGCGTCGGCGCCGTGCTCCTCCTGCTGTCGGCGATTGCCGTGGCGATCGGCGTGCTGCCCGCCGCGAACGCCCTCGCCATCGGCGACCGCGTGTGGCCCATCCTGCTGTTCGTCGTGGCGGTGACGGTCGTCGCCGAGCTCGCCGCGGCCGCGGGCGTCTTCGACGCCGCGGGGCACCTGCTCGTGCGCCTCAGCCGCGGCCACACGCTGCGGCTGTGGTTCAGCGTCGCGCTGCTGGCGATCCTCGCGACCTCCTTCCTCTCCCTCGACACCACCGCCGTGCTGCTCACGCCTGTCGTGGTCGCCGTCGCGCGGCGGGCGGGGCTGTCGCCGCTGCCATTCGCGTTCGCGACCGTGTGGCTCGCCAACACGGCGTCACTGGCGCTGCCGGTCTCGAACCTCACCAATCTGCTCGCCGCAGACCGGCTCGCGGGCGGCGACCCGCTGCAGTTCCTCGCGCTCATGTGGGCGCCCGCGCTCATCGCGATCCTCGTCACTGTCGCGGCGCTGCTGCTGTTCCACCGCCGTCAATTGCGCGGGCGGTTCGAGACGCCGGTCGCCCCCCGAATCGACGATGCCCCCCTGCTCATCGTGAGCGCGGCCGTCGTCGTGGTCATGATGCCGCTCCTCGTGTCGGGTCTCGCACCGTGGATCCCGGCCCTCGGAGCCGCTGTGGTCTTGACGATCGTGTTCGCTGTGCGCTCCCCCGCCGCGCTGCGCCCCTCTCTCCTCCCGTGGCAGCTCGTCCTGTTCGCCGCCGGGCTGTTCCTCGCCGTCGGCGCGCTGGAGGCGCTCGGCGGCGCCGCCGTCATCGGAGCGGTGGCGGGAGCGGGCGACGATCTGCTCGAACTCTGGCGGGTCGCGGCATCCGCCCTTGTCGGCGCGAATCTCATCGACAACCTGCCCGCCTACCTCGCGCTCGAGCAGGTCGCTCACACACCGGCGCGCCTGGGCGCGGTGCTCGTCGGGGTGAACGCCGGCCCGCTGATCACGCCCTGGGCCTCCCTTGCGACGCTGCTCTGGCACGCCCGGCTGCGGTCGCTCGAGGTGCAGATCTCGTGGCGCACCTACATGCTGCGCGGGTGCCTCGTGGCCCCGCTGGTGGTCGCCCTCGCGACCGTGCCGCTCGCGTTCTGACGCCTCAGAGGTGCCTCAGGGCCTCGCGGCGACTGAGCGGACTGAGCGGATGCGCCTCGACGTATGCGCGTACCCAGTCGGGTGCGACGCGCGCGTGGTCCCGCAGCGCCCAGCCGATCGCTTTGCGCACGAAGAACTCGGTGTCGGCGATGTTGGGGCGGATCGCATCGTCGAGCAGCGTCTCGTCGAGTGCGGTGCCGCGACCGAGCTGCGAGATGATCGCGATGCGTCGCAGCCACATGTCGTCATCGCCGGCCCAGGCGCGCACGAGGCGCGCCGTCTCGCGCGGTCGCACCTCGAGCTGGTCGGCGACACGGTGGGCGAGCTCGTCCACGAGGTCCCACCACTGCCCCTCGCGCACATATCGCTCGATGGTCCCCGGCAGGGAGGGGTCGTCCTGTTGCGGCCTGAGGGCGAGGATCGCGAGGGCGGCGTAGCGCTCCTCACGCACCTCGGCGCCGCTCCACAGTGCCTCGGCGGCCGCGCCCAGGGTCGCGGCATCCGTCACACCCTTCGCGCGCTGCCGGGTGAGTCGTCGCACCTCCGGCACCGGCACACCGCGGAACGGCATCGCCGATTTCATGTACGCCTGCTGGGCGGCGGCGCGAGCGGGGTCGGCGCGCGCTCGCAGATCGGCTCGGACGCCCTCGACGATCTGCGCCGACGCGGTCATGACGCGTCGAATGTGAGATCGACCTGGATCTCCCCCGCGAGCTGCTCGAGCGCCGCCGTCGCGTCGTCGGCGACGGCAGCGGATGCCGCGTGCGCGGCGATACTCGCCTCGAACAGCGTCCCTCCGGCCATCGGCGCATCGAACACGCGACTCGTGAACGCGTCGATCGTGAGGCCGCGCACGCTGAGCGCGCGGGTGACGTCGTTCACGATGCCGGGACGATCGTTGCCCAGCACGGTGAAGGTGAGACGCGACCCGGCGGGGTCGGGAGCGTGTGTCGTGAGGTGCACCGACACCCGCAGTGCGGGAAGGTCGGCCAGGGCCGTCGTGAGGGCGTCGACCGCGTCATCGGCCACCTCGACGAGCACGATCCCGGCGAACGCGCCCGCGAGCTCGGCGAGTTCGCTGCGCTGCCAGTTGCCGCCATAGGCGGCGACGGTGTGTGCGAGGGACTGGACGATGCCGGGGCGGTCGTCGCCGACGACGGTGAGCACGAGCTGAGCCATGCGCCGAGCCTAGGGTGCGGACGGTGCGGCTGTCAGGGGCTCCCAGAAGTGTCGTGTCCACACGCGTACGTGGAGGCGGACTCCGCGGTACTCCGAGTCGCGTTCGTCCAGGGCGGTGAACCCCGCAGCGCGGCACACACCGTTCGAAGCGTCGTTCTCGATCGAGGGGAAGGCGACGATGAGCGACCGCGGCGCCGCGATCGTCGGGGCCATCTTGACGAGTGCCCGCAGCGCCGCCCCGGCGTATCCGTTGCCCTGCCACGGCGGGAGCACGTGCCAGCCCGCTTCGTACACCGGCGCGCCGTCGAGGTCGCTCGGCCAGAAGCCGATACCTCCGATCGCGGTGCCCTCCCGCTCGATCGCGAACATCCACGCTTCCCCCGCCGCGGTGAGGCGCAGATACTTCGCGTGTCGCGCCCGGACCTCGTCGTCGGTCTCGGGGCCGCCGAGGTACACGGTCATCTCGGGGGTATTCGCGGCGATCAGGACGGGCAGGTGGTCATCGCGCCAGGGGGTGAGGGAGACATCCGTCATGTGACCAGTGTGCGCGGCGGCGCCGACATCCTCCGGAAACGAGAAAACCCCCGGCGAGCCGGGGGTTTCGGGTGGTGCGCGATACTGGGATCGAACCAGTGACCTCTTCCGTGTCAGGGAAGCGCGCTACCGCTGCGCCAATCGCGCCTGTTCAGGCATGTTCACTTGTGAGTGGAGGTGGCGACGGGATTCGAACCCGTGTAAACGGCTTTGCAGGCCGGTGCCTAGCCGCTCGGCCACGCCACCGTGTGGTTTGACCCCACGTGCCGTGATCGTTCGATGGAACGACCCCTGCACTCGAGCGGATGACGAGACTCGAACTCGCGACCCTCACCTTGGCAAGGTGATGCGCTACCAACTGCGCTACATCCGCGTGTTTCCCGGTTGCCCGGGGCACTCGTACGACTTTAGCCGACGAATCGGTCGACGCAAAACCGGCACGCGCGCGGGCGTTTCGCGCTCTCGGTTCGCGGCGGGCCCGCCGCATCCGGTATGCTCGACACTCGGTCCTCCGGGGCCGATCGGGCGATTGGCGCAGTTGGTAGCGCGCTTCCTTCACACGGAAGAGGTCATCAGTTCGAGTCTGGTATCGCCCACCACAGAACCCCCGCTTCGGCGGGGGTTCGTCGTTTGAGTTCTACGCCTCGCACAGGCGCGTGCGCGTCGTCCGGATGGCGATGACGAGGCACGCGGCGACCGCGATCGCCCACAGGGTCCACAGCACCGCCGTCGCCGGCGCGCCGAGCACCGGACCCGAGGTGCAGTACGAGCGTCCCGGCACCGACGAGTCGTAGCATGCCCCCTGCGTCAGGCCACTCACCGCCCAGAGCGGCAACGCGACGGCACCAGCGACGGCGGTCCAGATCCACGCCCAGATGACACCGCCCAGCCCACGGCGATCGGACGCCTCGTGCTCCCCCATGCCGCGAGGCTAGCCCGCCGCGCAGCTCCCGGCTAGATGCGCCAGCCGTACCGGCGCTGCAGCTCCGCGGCGACGCGGCGGAACGTGCGCGCGTCGAGCGCCGCGGCTTCGCGGCGCACCGCCGCATCCGGCACCCGGTACAGCTGATCGAGATCGAGCCACGACTCGCGCCGGGCGGCATCCCATGCACCGCTGCCGAGCGAGACGTACTCGCGGTCGCCGGCGTGGGACTTGCTCGTCAGCTTCATCGCCCACGCATGACCGCGTCCGGCGCGGCCGATGACGAGCACCGGCCGGTCCTTCCCCTGACGCGGGTTCGCCTGGAACGGTACCCAGGTCCACACGATCTCTCCCCCGTCAGCCGTGCCGCCGGGAGACGGCGAGTACGCGACGCGGATGCCGCGTGTCGTGCGTATGTCGACCTCTTCGGCGCGAGCGGGGCGTCCGGTGAGAGCGCGCACCAATCCGCGGAGCAGTGTCGAGAAGGCCACATCCTCACGCTAGCGGAGCGCGCCCGCCGGGGAACGCCGAAGAGCGCCGCGGCCGAAGCCGCGACGCCCTTCGGGACGATCGGTGAAGGTCACTCCGCGAGTGCGTAGCCCTCTTCACCGTGGACCGTGGTGTCGACACCGGCGATCTCGTCCTCGTTCTTGATGCGGAACCCGATCGTCTTCTCGATCGCGAAACCGATCACGAAGGCGACGACGAAGGAGAACACCAGCACCGTGGCTGCGGCGATCGCCTGCAGGATGAGCTGGTCCCAGCCACCGCCGAGGAACAGGCCCGTGCCCGTGGCGAAGAAGCCGAGGTACAGCGTTCCGATGATGCCGCCGACGAGGTGGACACCCACGACGTCGAGCGAGTCGTCGAAGCCGAGCTTCCACTTCAGCTCGATCGCAATGGCGCACACGCCACCGGCGATGAGGCCGAGCAGGAGCGCCCAGCCCGGGTCGAGGTTCGCGCACGAGGGGGTGATCGCGACGAGACCGGCGACGGCACCCGAGGCGGCGCCGACCGAGGTGGCCTTGCCGTCCTTGAGCTTCTCGACGATGATCCAGCCGAGCACGGCCGCAGCCGTGGCGCCGAGCGTGTTGATCACGATCAGACCGGTCGGCGAGCCGACGGCACCGATACCCGCGAGGATCGCGCCGTTCGCCGACGAGGTGCCCTCGGGCGAGACGAAGAAGGCCGAGGCGCCGGCGTTGAAGCCGAACCAGCCGAACCACAGGATGGCGGCACCGAGCAGCACGAGCGGCACGTTGTGGGGCTTGGTGATGCCCTTCTTGAAGCCGACGCGCTTTCCGAGCACGAGTGCGAGCGCGAGCGCCGCGGCACCGGCGTTGATGTGCACCGCAGTACCACCGGCGTAGTCGATGACCTCAACGCCAGCGTCCTTGCCGAACAGCGTCGTGCCGAGGTTGAAGATCCAGCCGTTGGTGTTCCAGACCCAGCCGGCGACCGCGAAGTAGTCGATCGTCGCGAACAGGAACGCGAAGATCATCCACGAGCCGAACTTGGCGCGGTCGGCGATGGCGCCGGAGACGAGCGCGACCGTGATGATCGCGAACGTCGCGCCGTACGAGACGGCGGTCAGGTTGACCGATGCGGTCTCCGGGGTGTTGGCCATGGTGGTCAGGCCGAAGTCGCTGAAGGGGTTGCCGAGTACGCCAGGCCACCAGTCGGCGGTCTGCATGTTGAATCCGTAGAGGATCCAGAGCACGGCGATGAGGCCCATTGCTCCGAAGCTCATCATCATCATGCTGACGACGCTCTTGGCCTTGACGAGTCCTCCGTAGAAGAACGCAACGCCCGGCGTCATGAACAGCACTAGCGCCGTTGCGGCGATGTACCAGGCGAGACTTCCGTTGTCCATGAAATCCTCACTCATGTGTCGTGTTACAGGACCCTCGGCAGAACGCGCGGGAGAGCGTAGCGTCGGGTGCGGCCAGTCTCGCGAGAGCGGGTTTCGCCCGGTATGCGCCTCGTGTTTCCGGCAGGTAACAGTGCACAGGCCCGCGTTAACATCACGTTTCGGGAGTCGCAGAGATCTCGAGGCATGACCGTGAGGTTCCCGTGCAGCTGCGCGGGAGCGACCGGGAGTCGTCAGGAATGCGTCAAGGCGTTCAGGCGAGAGATGGCGCGCAGGTACTTCTTGCGGTATCCCCCGCCGAGCATGTCCTCGCCGAAGACCCGATCGAGGGCGACTCCGGTCGCACGGATGGGCACCTGCGCGTCGTAGGCGCGATCGACGAATGCGACCAGTCGCAGGGCTGCGGACTGGTCCTCCAGCGTGACGACGTCGCGCAACCCGATGGTGGCGAGACCGTCGATGAGGCGGATGTAGCGCGACGGGTGCACCCGGGCCAGGTGCGCGACGAGGTCCCCGAACGCGTCATCCGAGACGAGACCGGATGCCGCGGCATCCGCGATCGCCACCGTGTATGCCTCGTCGTCGAGCACGACCGCGTGGCCGTCGAGGGCGCGCTGGCGGAAGTCGACGCCGTCGATGCGCAGCGTCTCGAAGCTGGCAGACATCGCATTGATCTCGCGCAGGAAGTCCTGGGCGGCGAAACGGCCCTCGCCGAGCGCGTTCGGAGGCGTGTTGGATGTCGCGGCCAGCCTGGTTCCACCGGGAACCAGCTCGCCGAGGAGACGGGTCATCACCATCGTGTCGCCCGGGTCGTCGAGCTCGAACTCGTCGATGCACAGCAGGTCGGCGCCGCGGAAGAGCTCGACGGCCTTTTGATAGCCGAGTGCGCCGACGAGCGCCGTGTACTCGATGAACGAGCCGAAGTACTTACGGCGGGCGGGCATCGCATGGTAGATGGACGCGAGGAGGTGGGTCTTGCCCACGCCGAACCCGCCGTCGAGATACACCCCGGGTTTTGTGGGCTCGATCTTCGGCGCCTTCGAGAAGAGCCCCCGACGTACCGGTGCGGCCGCTCCGCCGCCGGAGAAGGCGATGAGCTTCTCCTTTGCCGCCCGCTGCGACGGATAGGCGTCATCGGCGCGATACGTCTCGAAGGTCGCTCCGTCGAACTGGGGCGGGGGGACGAGGGCGGCGACCATGTCCGCGCCGCTCACGTCAGGGGTGCGGTCGGTGAGGTGGATGACGCCCGTGGTCACGGCGGCTGCCATTCGTGCCCCTGTCATTTTTCGACGCAACAGATCCGCCCCCGCTGCACCGACGTAGGTTGGCGGGGACGCGAACAACCCTAACGCCGTCACCCACCCGTCATTTCCGAGGAGCAGCGATGTCCGTCGCACCCGACACCGACAGCCAGAAGTTCGCCGAGTATGCGCACAGCGACCGGCTGGTGAGCACCGCGTGGCTCGCCGAGCACCTCACCGACCCGGGCCTGGTGGTCGTCGAGTCCAACGAGGACGTCCTCCTCTACGAGACCGGCCATATTCCCGGCGCCGTCAAGGTCGACTGGCACACCGAGCTCAACGACCCGGTCGTGCGTGACTACGTCGACGGCGCGGGCTTCGCCGAGCTGCTCAGCCGCAAGGGCATCTCGCGCGACGACACCATCGTCATCTACGGCGACAAGAACAACTGGTGGGCCGCCTACGCACTGTGGGTGTTCTCGCTGTTCGGCCACGAGGACGTGCGCCTGCTCGACGGTGGCCGTGATCGCTGGATCGCCGAGGGCCGCGACATCACAACCGCGCCCGCCGAGCGCGCCGCGACGTCGTATCCCGTCATCGAGCGCGACGACTCCGTGCTGCGCGCGTACAAGGAGGACGTCCTCGTCCACCTCGGCAAGCCGCTCATCGACGTGCGGTCGCCGGAGGAGTACTCGGGCGAGCGCACGTCCGCCCCCGCCTACCCCGAAGAGGGCGCCCTGCGCGCCGGCCACATCCCCAGCGCGGCGAGCGTTCCGTGGGCCAAGGCCGTGGCCGCGGACGGCACCTTCAAGTCGCGCGCCGAGCTCGACGCCATCTACCGTGACGAGGCGGGACTCGGCGACGCCGATGAGGTCATCGCCTACTGCCGCATCGGTGAACGCTCGAGCCACACCTGGTTCGTGCTGAAGCACCTGCTCGGCATCGAGAACGTGCGCAACTACGACGGCTCCTGGACCGAGTGGGGCAGCGCCGTGCGGGTTCCCATCGTCACGGGTGCCGAGCCGGGCGCGGTCCCCCCGCGCGCCTGACGTTCTTCCTGCGTGCGAGGATGGGGGCGATGTCGGACTCTGACGCGCTCCCGCCCTCGCTCGCCGAGGCGCGCGACGCCTTCCTCGAGCTCTCGGACCCCGAGCGCCTCCAGTTGCTCCTCGAGTACTCCGAGGAGCTCCCCGAGGTGCCCCCGGCCCTGCAGGGCCATCCCGAGATGTGCGAGCGTGTGGCGGAGTGCCAGTCCCCGGTCTACATCTTGATCGAGGTCGCCGACGGCATCGTGACGATGCACGCGATGGCGCCCGCCGAGGCGCCGACGACCCGCGGCTTCGCCAGCATCCTCGTGCAGGGGATCTCCGGTCTGACCGTCGCCGAGGTGCTCGCGATCCCCGATGACTACCCGCAGACCATCGGGCTCACACGCGCGGTCTCGCCGCTGCGCATCGCCGGAATGTCGGGGATGCTCCGGCGCGCCAAGCGCCAGGTGCACGAGAAGTCGGGTGCACTGGCGGGATGACCCTGCTCGAACTCGAGCCGCGCACGCTCCGCGCGTTCGACACCCTCGCCCCCGGCACGCGTGAGGCACTGCGTCATATCTATGCGCCCACGGCCGACCGCTTCGTGCGGCTCAACATGATCACGAGCCTCACAGGAGCGGCCGCCGGCGACGACGGCACGAGCGAGTCGCTCACGAACCGCGTCGACCGTCTCATTCTCGGCATCATCCGCGAGCTCGCCGACGTCGTCGTCGTCGGCGCGCAGAGCGTACGGGCAGAGGGGTACATCGTGCCCCGCCGTGCGCGGCTGGCGATCGTCACGTCCAGCGGAGACCTCACCGGCCACCGCCTCGCTCTGGCCGAGGGTGCCGCGAGCGATCAGGTGATCGTGATCTGCCCCGCCGATCGCGCCGATGCGATCCGCTCGCATCCGGATGCCGCGGGCATCACTGTGCTGCCGGTGCCCGGACCCGCACCGCTGTCCCCGCGGGACATCCTCACGGTCCTGGCGGAGGAGGGCCATCGCCGCGTTGTCTGCGAGGGTGGACCGTCGCTCGCGAGCCAGTTCGCGGCGGCCGGAGTGATCGACGAGTACTGCCTCACGGTCGCGCCCGTGCTCGAACCCGTCAGTTCGCCCTTCCTCCGGCTGGCGCGCGATCAGCGCGTGGCCACGCGGGTCGTCGGCCACCTGGTCGACGAGACGGGGTTCACGTATCTGCGCCTGCGTCCCGCGGGATGAGCGCGTGCGCGTCGAGCCACGATTCGATCGCCCGGCTCCAGCGCTCCTGGTCGTAGTTCCAGAGCTTCGTGTGGCGGGCGACGGCGAAGACCTGCAGGTCGACCAGGTCGGGACGGGCGTCGGCGAGCTGGTGCGACGCCTCCGAGGGAACGAACCCGTCGTCGTCGCTGTGAAGGATCAGAATCGGATGCCGCAGCTCCTGCGCCCGTGCCACGACGTCGAGGCGGTCGAACGGGATCGGCGCTCCACTGCGAGTCAGGGCGGCACCCCACTCCGACTGCAGCGCGGTGAGCGCGAGCTCGGTGACCGGCTCGGGCAGCCCCATCTCCCGACCCTGATACCGCAGCACGACCCTCCAGTCGACCACCGGTGACTCCAGGATCACGCCCACGATGCGATCACGGTGCGCCGAACTGAGCTCGAGCTGCAGAGCGATCGCGCCGCCCATCGACCACCCCATGAGGATGATGCGCTCTGCCCCGTGGCGGCGGGCGTAGCCGACCGCGGCGTCGACGTCGCGCCACTCCGTCGCGCCGAGCATGTACGTGCCCGTGCGGCTGCGCGGTGCCTCGCCGTCGTTGCGGTACGACGTCACCATCGTCGTGATGCCCAGACTGTGGAGCAGAGGGACCGCGCGCAGGCACTCCGCCCGCGCGGCGCCGCGGCCATGGATCTGGATGCACCAGACGTCGCTGCCGCCGTCGGCGGGGAAGATCCACGCCGGGCACGGCCCCACGGCGGAGCCGATGAGTGTCGACCGGTAGGGCAGATGCAACTGCTCGGGACGGTCGTAGTACCACCCGCTGAACGCGGCGGGGTCGGCGAGCTGTGTGCCCGTCGGCACCTCGGTGAGAAGCTTGCGCTTGACCGTGCCGGCATCCGCCTGCAGGACCGAGCCGAGCTTGAGGTACTCCTCGGCACCCGTCGTGAACAGACCGTATCGTCCGGGCAGTTCCGTGTCGGGCGTGCGCGTCAGGGTGATCGTCTGGGCGGCCGGGTCGAGCGCGACGATGGTCGTGTCGGGGCGCCGGCGCGAGGGAGTCACCACGAGTCGCGCGATGCGTCCGGCCACACCGGCGATCGCCGCGAGCGAGAGTCCGAGCAGCACGCCGAGCGCGACGATGAGGGTGCGCAGACCGAGAGAGACCGCGGGTGAGGCGCCGCGCGACGCGGCGCGCCTTGAGCTTGCCATCGAGGCTTCATTCTAGTCTGTCGTCGTGGTCGACCAGGCTCCCGCGGCATCCGCGTCGTTCGCCGCCGCGCTTGCCCAGCTGCATGCCGCGGACCTTCGCGACGACCTCGTGACCCGCGAGCTGCCCGCCCCGACGGGACTCGCCCCCGAGGCGTTCGCCCTCGCAGGCGACATCCGTCCCGAGCCCGATGCGCTCGACTCCGTCTACGGCACGGGTCGGTTCGTGCTGCTGCACGACCGGGAGGAGCCCGACGCGTGGGGCGGTGCGTGGCGCATCGTCTGCTATGCGCAGGCGCCGCTCGAGGTCGACATCGGCGTCGATCCGATGGTCGCCGAGGTGGCCTGGGCCTGGCTGCTCGACGCGCTCGACGAGAACGGCGCGGCCTATCACTCCCCCTCCGGCACGGTCACCAAGACCGTCTCGCAGGGCTTCGGCTCGTTGGCCGCCGAAGGCTCCGGCTCGCAGCTGGAGCTTCGCGCGTCGTGGACGCCCGACGGCCCGTTCGACGCGCACGTGCGTGCCTGGGCCGAGGTCGTCTGCATGCTCGCCGGTCTCCCGCCGGGCTCTGAACAGGCCCCCGTGCTGAATCCCCGAGGACGTGCCCGTGCCTGACTACGACGTGATCTCGACGACCGAGGGACTGGATGCCGCGGCCGCCGTGCTCGCGGCGGGAACCGGTCCGATCGCTGTGGACGTCGAGCGGGCCTCCGGGTTCCGCTACAGCCAGCGCGCCTACCTCGTGCAAGTCTTCCGACGGGATGCCGGTGTCTTCCTGTTCGACCCGCCGGCATTGCCCGATGCCTCCGTGCTGCAGGCGGCTCTGAATGACGAGTGGGTGCTGCACGCGGCGAGCCAGGACCTCCCGTCGCTGCGCGAGTGGGGCCTCGTGCCGCAGCGCATCTTCGACACCGAGCTCGCGGCCCGGCTCCTCGGTCACGAACGCGTGGGGCTCGGTGCGATCGTCGAGGAGACCCTCGGGATCACGCTCGCGAAGGCGCATTCGGCCGATGACTGGTCGACGCGTCCGCTGCCGCAGTCGTGGCTGGAGTATGCGGCGCTCGATGTGCTGCATCTCGTCGACGTGCGCGACATCCTCGTCGACGAGCTCGCTGCGCAGGGGAAGACCGAGCTCGCGGCCGAGGAGTTCGACGCGGTGCTGCACCGTGAGCCGAAGCCCGTCCGCGCCGACCCGTGGCGCCGACTGAGCGGACTCCACACCCTGCGCGGGCGCCGCAACCTCGCGATCGCCCGCGCCCTGTGGACCGCGCGTGAGGAATACGCGCAGCAACAGGATGTCTCCCCCGGCCGGCTCGTGCCCGATCGCTCACTCGTCGCGGCCATTCAGGCGAACCCCGCGACCAAACGCGCCCTCGCCGAGGTGAAGGAGTTCACCGGCCGCGCCAGCCGCACCCAGCTCGACCGCTGGTGGGATGCGATCGAGCGGGGTCGCGCGGACACCGACCTTCCCCCCGACCGCGTTCCGGGCGACACGCTGCCGCCGCCGCGCGCGTGGGCCGACCGCGCCCCCGAGGCGGACGCGCGGCTGAAGGCGGCGCGCCCGGTCATCGAGGAGCGTGCGTCGAGTCTCGGCATGCCGACGGAGAACCTGCTGACGCCCGAGCTGCTGCGCCGCCTGGCGTGGGAGCCGCCGGTTCCCGCCGACGCGGACCACATCGCGGCCGCCCTCGCGGCGGGTGGGGCGCGCCGCTGGCAGATTGCGCAAACCGCACAGCTGATCGCCGAAGCCTTTGTCGTTTCCGCGCAAAACCCGGCGGAGCCCGCCGAACCCGCATCGTAGGTTCGAACCAACCGATTTCGTGAGACGCAGTTCCACCTTAGGCTGGACTCGATCCCAGACTTTGGAGGCAGAGTGGCCGAGAATTCGGACGTCTATTTCATCGACGGCATGCGCACCCCGTTCGGGCGCGCGGGTGAAAAAGGGCAGTACTGGAACACCCGGGCAGACGACCTCGTCGTCAAGACGATCATCGGCGTGATGGGGCGCAATCCCGACGTCCCCGCCGACCGGATCGACGACGTCGCCATCGCCGCGACATCGCAGACGGGTGACCAGGGCCTCACCCTCGGGCGCTCCGCCGCGATCCTCGCCGGGCTCCCCCAGAGCGTGCCCGGATTCGCGATCGACCGCATGTGCGCGGGCGCGATGACGAGCGTGACCACCATGGCCGGCTCGATCGGCTTCGGCATGTACGACCTCGCCCTCGCGGGCGGCGTCGAGCACATGGGCCGTCACCCCATCGGAGCGAACTCCGACCCCAACCCGCGATTCGTCGCCGAGCGGCTGGTCGACCCGGGCGCCCTCAACATGGGTGTGACCGCCGAGCGCATCTTCGACCGCTTCCCGCACCTGACCAAGGAGCGCAGCGACCGCTACGGCATGCTCAGCCAGCACAAGGCGCAGGCCGCCTACGACGCCGGCAAGATCCAGCCCGACCTCGTCTCCGTCGCCACGAAGGATGCCGAGGGCGCCTGGGGCATCGCGACCGAGGACGAGGGTCGTCGCCCGCAGACGACGATGGCCGACCTCGCCGGTCTGAAGACGCCCTTCCGTCCGCACGGACGAGTGACCGCCGGCACGTCGTCCCCGCTCACCGACGGCGCGACGATGAGTCTCCTCGCGGGAGGCCACGCCGTGCGCGAGCTGGGCCTGCGCCCGAAGATGAAGCTCGTCTCGTTCGCGTTCGCCGGCGTGCAGCCGGAGATCATGGGCATCGGGCCCATCCCGTCGACCGAGAAGGCGCTCGCGAAGGCGGGTCTGTCGATCACCGACATCGGACTGTTCGAGCTCAACGAGGCGTTCGCGATCCAGGTGATCTCGCTCCTCGACCACTTCGGCATCGCCGACGACGACCCGCGCGTGAACCAGTGGGGCGGGGCGATCGCGCTCGGACACCCCCTCGCGGCATCCGGTGTGCGTCTGATGATCCAGCTCGCCGCGCAGTTCGCGGAGCGCCCCGACGTGCGCTACGGCCTCACCGCCATGTGCGTCGGCCTCGGCCAGGGCGGATCGGTCATCTGGGAGAACCCGTACTACGACGGCAAGAAGAAGTGAGCACCGCGATGACCCGCTACGACCAGATCGACTTCTCCGCGCTCGAGAACCTCGTCCCCGACGAGGTCGTCACCCGCTCCCTCGTGCGCGACGTGCGGCTTCCCTCCGGGAAGGTGCTCGCCCTCGTCACGCTCGACAACGGACGCGACCACACCCGGCCCAACACGTTCGGGCCGAAGACCATCCTCGAGCTCACCCGCACGCTCGACGCACTCGCACAGCGTGCGAAGTCGGGTGAGATCCAGGCCGTGGGAGTCACCGGCAAGCAGTACATCCTCGCCGCCGGCGCCGACCTGAGCGACGTCGCCAAGGTGCCGTCGACGGAGATCGCGAAGCTCATCGCCCAGGGCGGTCACTTCGCCTTCTCGAAGCTCGGTGACCTCGGCGTGCCCTCGTTCGCGTTCGTGAACGGCCTCGCGCTCGGCGGCGGACTCGAGATCGCGCTGCAGTCGACGTATCGCACGGTGGATGCCTCGGCCGCGGCGATCGCGCTGCCCGAGGTGTTCCTGGGGCTCATCCCCGGCTGGGGCGGCGCGTACCTGCTGCCGAACCTCATCGGCATCGAGAACGCCCTCGAGGTCGTGATCTCCAACCCGCTCAAGCAGAACCGGATGCTCAAGCCCCAGCAGGCGTTCGAGCTCGGCATCGTCGACACGATCTTCGAGCCCGCCAACTTCCTCGAGGAGTCGCTGGCGTGGGCCGACGGTGTGCTGTCGGGAGCGATCAAAGTCGAGCGCAAGAACGAGCCCGGCAAGATCGAACGCCTCACCAAGTGGCCGATTGCGATCAGGATCGCCCGCGGGATGCTCGAGAGCCGCATCGGCACGGTCCCCCGCGCGCCCTACCTCGCACTCGAGCTCCTCGACAAGGCCAAGAGCGGCACCAAGTGGGAGGGCTTCGAGCGCGAGGACGAGGCGCTCTCCGAGCTGATCGTGGGCGATCAGTTCGCGGCATCCATGTATGCCTTCGACCTCGTGCAGAAGCGCGCGAAGCGCCCCGTCGGCGCCCCCGACAAGGCCCTCGCGAAGAAGGTCTCGAAGGTCGGCGTCATCGGCGCCGGGCTCATGGCCAGCCAGTTCGCACTGCTGTTCCTGCGCAAGCTCCGGGTGCCGGTGGTCATCACCGACATCGACCAGGCACGCGTCGACAAGGGCCTTGCCTACATCCGTGACGAGATCGGCAAGCTCGAGGCGAAGGGCCGGCTCGACGCCGACACGGCCAACCAGCTGCGCGCGCTCGTGCACGGGACGACCGACAAGAGCGAATACGCCGACTGCGACTTCGTCATCGAGGCGGTGTTCGAGGAGGTGGGCGTCAAGCAGCGGGTCTTCGCCGACATCGAGCAGCACATCGCGGAAGACGCGATCCTCGCCACGAATACATCGTCGCTCTCGGTCCAGGAGATCGGCGCAAAGCTCGCCCACCCCGAACGCCTCGTCGGCTTCCACTTCTTCAACCCCGTGGCACTCATGCCGCTGCTGGAGATCGTGAAGACCCCGCACACGAACGAGCAGAGCCTGTCCACCGCGTTCGTCGTCGCGAAGGCGATCGGCAAGAACGCGATCCTCAGCAAGGATGCCCCGGGCTTCATCGTCAACCGGCTGCTCGCCAAGCTCCTCGGCGAGGCCGCCCGCGCGATCTACGAAGGAGCGCCGCTGACGACGGTCGACAAGGCCTATGCGCCGCTCGGGCTGCCGATGACGCCGTTCCAGCTGATCGACCTCGTCGGCTGGAAGGTCGCCGCTCACGTGCAGGACACGATGGCGGGGGCCTTCCCCGACCGGTTCTTCGCGTCGGAGAACTTCCACGAGCTCGCGAACCTCGACCAGGTCGTCGAGAAGGACAAGAACGGTCGGGTCACCGGCTGGACCAAGCCCGCGCAGAAGCTCGTCGACCAGGTCGCGGGGAAGACGCCGGCGAGCGAGGCGGAGATCCTCCGTCGCGTCGAGGACGGCCTCGCGACCGAGATCAAGATCATGCTCGACGAGGGCGTGGTGCCAGAAGTGCAGGACATCGACCTCGCGCTCATCTTCGGCGCCGGCTGGCCGTTCATCGACGGCGGCGCCTCGCCGTACCTCGACCGCTCGGGCGCTGCCGAGCGCGCGTTCGGCGACACGTTCCATCACCCGCCCATCCGCGGGATCGGCGCGTAGGGATCGCACGAAGGAGGGGCCCGTCCGCACGGACGGGCCCCTCCTTCGTGCGATCGGCCGTCGCGTACGGCTCAGTCGTCCGCGCGGCGGCCGGCGTCCTCGGGGGCGGCATCGGCGGCGGTCCACTCCCCCGCGTCCTCCGAGGCGCGAGCCTTCGGCACCCGTGTGCCGAGCACCTGCGCGACGACGTCGTGGGCGATCTTCGGGGCGACGAGACCGGCGTCCTCGAGGATCTGCTCGCGGCTCGCGTGCGAGATGAACTCGTCCGGAACGCCGAGTTCATCGACGGCCGTGTCGATGCCGGCCTCCCGCAGCACCTGACGGATGCGGGTGCCCACGCCGCCGACACGGATGCCGTCCTCGATCGTGATGACGATGCGGTGCTGTGCGGCGAGCTCGACGACCGACGGCGCAACCGGCACCGCCCAGCGCGGGTCGATGACGGTCGCGCCGATGCCCTGCGAGTGCAGGCGGTGGGCCACGTCGACGGCCACCTGCGCCATCGGCCCGATGCCGACGATGAGCACGTCCTGCTGGTCGTTGCGCGCGAGCACGTCGGTGCCGTCGGACCGCCGCTCGATCGCGGGAAGCTCGTCCCCCACGTTGCCACGGGGGAACCGCACGACCGTCGGTGCATCCTCGACGGCCACAGCCTCGTGCAGCAGCTCGCGCAGGCGGGCCGCATCGCGTGGCGCCGCAATGCGGATTCCCGGCACGATCTGCAGCATCGCGAGATCCCAGATGCCGTGATGACTGGGGCCGTCGGGTCCGGTGACGCCGGCCCGATCGAGCACGAAGGTCACGCCCGCACGGTGGAGGGCGACATCCATCATCACCTGGTCGAAGGCGCGGTTCATGAACGTCGCGTAGATGGCCACGACGGGGTGCAGGCCGCCATAGGCGAGGCCGGCGGCCGACGCGACCGCGTGCTGCTCGGCGATGCCCACGTCGTACACCCGGCCGGGGAACCGGTCGGCGAAGGGCTTCAGGCCCGTGGGCCGCAGCATCGCGGCCGTGACCGCGATCACGTCGGGACGCTGCTCCCCGACCGTCACCAGTTCGTCGGCGAACACGCTCGTCCAGGCCGTTCCCCCGCCCGAGCCGAGCGTCTCCCCCGTCGCGGGGTCGATCTTGCCGACCGCGTGGAACTGATCCGCCTCGTCCTCGAGCGCCGGAGCATATCCGCGGCCCTTCTCGGTGATCACATGGACGATCACGGGCGCCTGGTAGCGCTTCGCGAGTTCGAGCGTCTCGAGGAGGGTCGGGATGTCGTGGCCGTCGATCGGCCCGAAGTACTTGATGTCGAGGTTCGAGTACAGCGATTCGTTGTTCACGAAACGGGAGAGGAAGCCGTGCGTTCCGCCCCGCACACCGCGGTAGACGGCTCTCGCCCACGGGCCGAGGGCCCGGAACAGCGAGTCCGACGACGTACGCAGCGTGCGATAGGCACCCGCCGCCCGCACGCGGTTCAGGTATCGGGCCATGCCGCCGATCGTCGGAGCGTAGGAGCGACCGTTGTCGTTGACGATGATGACGAGGTTGCGATCGTTGTCGTCGGAGATGTTGTTGAGCGCCTCCCACGTCATCCCGCCGGTCAGCGAGCCGTCGCCGACGACGGCGACCACGTGATGATCGCGTCGACCGGTGCGGCTGAGCGCACGCGAGATGCCGTCCGCCCAGCTGAGCGAGGACGACGCGTGGGACGACTCGACGACGTCGTGGGGGCTCTCGGAGCGCTGCGGATAGCCGGCGAGGCCGTCGCGCGAGCGGAGACCGGAGAAGTCCTGACGACCCGTCAGGATCTTGTGCACATAGGACTGGTGCCCGGTGTCGAAGATGAACGGGTCATCGGGCGAGCGGAACACTCGGTGCATGGCGATCGTCAGTTCCACCACGCCGAGGTTCGGGCCGAGGTGACCGCCCGTGCGGGCGACGTTCTCGATGAGGAACGTGCGGATCTCCGATGCGAGTTCCGTGAGCTGTTCGGGCGAGAGTCGATCGAGGTCGCGGGGACCGGTGATCGTCGGAAGGAGTGCCATTCCGTCCTCTCGTTCGGGCGACGCGGACAGCGCCGATCGGTTCAGTGTATCCGCGTGCACAGACCCGACAGGGGGCTTGACGCGCACCGGCGGAAACGCCGTCGGGGCCCCGGATCGCTCCGAGGCCCCGACGGCGTGAGCGCTCAGACGAGCGAGCGCAGAACGTACTGCAGGATGCCGCCGTTGCGGTAGTAGTCGGCCTCACCGGGGGTGTCGATTCGCACGACCGCGTCGAACTCCACGGTCTGCTTGCCGTCGGCCGAGAACTCGCTCGGCTCGGCGACGACGCGCACCGTCTTCGGAGTGACGCCCTCGTTGAGCTGCTCGAGGCCCGTGATCGAGATGATCTCGGTGCCGTCGAGGCCGAGGGACTTCCAGCTCTCGCCGGCCGGGAACTGCAGCGGGACGACGCCCATGCCGATCAGGTTCGAACGGTGGATGCGCTCGAAGCTCTCGGTGATGACCGCCTTCACGCCGAGCAGGCGCGTGCCCTTGGCGGCCCAGTCGCGGGACGAGCCCGAACCGTACTCCTTGCCGCCGAACACGACGAGCGGGGTGCCCTGCTCCTGGTAGTTCTGCGACGCGTCGTAGATGTAGGACTGCGGTCCGTCGACCTGGGTGAAGTCGCGGGTGTAGCCGCCCTCGACGACCGCGCCGTCGTTGACAGCCGCGGTGAGCTCGTTCTTCAGACGGATGTTCGCGAAGGTGCCGCGGATCATGACCTCGTGGTTCCCGCGGCGCGAGCCGTAGGAGTTGAAGTCCTTCTGCGCGACGCCGTGCTCGGTCAGGTACTGTGCGGCGGGCGTGCCCGCCTTGATGTTGCCGGCCGGGCTGATGTGGTCGGTCGTGACGGAGTCGCCGAGGGTCGCCATGACGCGTGCGCCGGTGATGTCGGAGACGGGGGTGAGGTCCATGGTCATGCCGTCGAAGTACGGCGCCTTGCGCACGTAGGTCGAGTCGGCATCCCACTCGAAGACCGGACCGCTCGGGGTCGGCAGGCTCTTCCAGCGCTCGTCGCCGTCGAAGACGGTGGCGTACTGGTTGATGAACTGGTCGCGGGAGATCGACGAGTCGATGATCGACTGCACGTCGGCGGTGTCGGGCCAGATGTCCTTCAGGAAGACGTCGTTGCCGTCGGTGTCGGTGCCGAGCGCGTCGGTCTCGAAGTCGAAGTTCATCGTGCCCGCGAGCGAGTACGCGACGACCAGCGGCGGCGAGGCGAGGTAGTTCATCTTCACGTCGGGGCTGATGCGGCCCTCGAAGTTGCGGTTGCCCGAGAGCACCGCGGTCACGGCGAGGTCGTTCTCGTTGATCGCCGCCGAGACCTCCTCGATGAGGGGGCCGGAGTTGCCGATGCAGATCGTGCAGCCGTAGCCGACCGTGAAGAAGCCGAGGCCCTCGAGGTCCTTGTCGAGGCCGGACTTCTCGTAGTAGTCGGTGACGACCTTCGAGCCCGGGCCGAGCGTGGTCTTCACCCACGGCTTGCGCTTCAGGCCCTTGGCGAGGGCGTTGCGCGCCAGGAGGCCCGCCGCGACCATGACCGAGGGGTTCGACGTGTTGGTGCACGAGGTGATCGCCGCGAGCGTGACCGCGCCGTTGTCGAGGATGTACGACGCGCCGTGGGGCGGCGTCACCTTGACGGGCTTGGATGCCGCGGCCGGCCCGCCGCTCGAGATGAGCACCTCGCCGGTGTGGGTGTGCTCGTCGCCGGGCACGACGCCCGCATCGGAGGCGGGGAATGATCCGGCCGACTCGAGGTCGACGATCGAGTCGCTCGTGGCGGGGGTCGCGTAGTTGAGGATGTCCTTCTCGAACTGCGACTTGGCCTCGGCGAGCAGGATGCGGTCCTGCGGGCGCTTCGGTCCGGCGATCGAGGGCACGACCGTGGCGAGGTCGAGCTCGAGGTACTCGCTGTACTGGGGCTCGTTCGCGGCGTCGTGCCAGAGCGACTGGGTCTTCGCGTACTGCTCGACCAGCGCGACAGCCTGCTCGCTGCGGCCGGTGAGGCGCAGGTAGTCGAGGGTGACGTCGTCGATCGGGAAGATCGCGGCGGTCGAGCCGAACTCTGGGCTCATGTTGCCGATAGTGGCGCGGTTGGCGAGCGGCACAGAGGCGACGCCGGCTCCGTAGAACTCGACGAACTTGCCGACGACGCCGTGCTTGCGCAGCAGATCGGTGATCGTGAGCACCACGTCGGTCGCGGTGACGCCGGCGGGGATCTCGCCGGTCAGCTTGAAGCCGACGACGCGCGGGATGAGCATCGAGACGGGCTGGCCGAGCATGGCGGCCTCGGCCTCGATGCCGCCGACGCCCCAGCCGAGCACGCCGAGGCCGTTGACCATCGTCGTGTGCGAGTCGGTGCCGACGCAGGTGTCGGGGTAAGCGCGCAGCGCGCCTCCGACGGTGCGGTCGTAGACGACCTTGGCGAGGTGCTCGATGTTCACCTGGTGCACGATGCCGGTTCCCGGGGGCACGACCTTGAAGTCGTCGAACGCGGTCTGACCCCAGCGGAGGAACTGGTAGCGCTCCCCGTTGCGCTCGTACTCGATCTCGACGTTGCGCTCGAGGGCGTTCTCGCTGCCGAACAGGTCGGCGATGACCGAGTGGTCGATGACCATCTCGGCGGGCGAGAGCGGGTTGATGCGCTTGGGGTCGCCGCCGAGGGCGGTCACGGCCTCGCGCATGGTGGCGAGGTCGACGATGCAGGGCACGCCCGTGAAGTCCTGCATGACCACGCGGGCGGGAGTGAACTGGATCTCGGTGTCGGGCTCGGCTTGCGGGTCCCAGGAGCCAAGCGCCTCGATCTGCTCCTTGGTGACGTTCGCGCCGTCTTCCGTGCGGAGCAGGTTCTCCAGCAGCACCTTGAGACTGAACGGGAGCTTGTCGTAGCCCGCGACCGCGTCGATGCGGAAGATCTCGTAGTCGGTGCTGCCGACCGTCAGGGTGCTCTTGGCACCGAAGCTGTCAACCGTGGACACGATCGTCTCCTTCGTCGGCATTCGGGCGGCAGTGAGCGCCGCCGTTCCCATCTTCCCGCCCGGTTCCGGGGGTGGCTAGCAAGGCTTGCCTAACTCAGGTGGAAGACGGAATTTATCTTGATATCAAGATAAAAGTATCACTCCTGACCTGATTCGGCATCGGATGCCGCGGCGCGCCGCGCGGTCGGATAGAGGGCGCGTGCCACGAGCCACGTCACCACCACCAGCGGCGCGAACAGCGGAAGTCCCATGGCGATCTTCAGGGTGCCGAGCGCCGGGACGTCGCCGGCGAAGTAGAACGGCAGTTGCACGGCGAGGCGGACGGCGAAGAGGGTTGCCCACGCCAGCGTGATCCAGACGAACGCGCGGCGCTTTCGACGATCGCGGCGCCAGCCCGTGGCATCCCCCATGAGCCATCCGACCGCCAGACCGATCAGCGGCCAGCCGACGAGCGCCGAGACGAGGAGGGCGAGGCCGTAGGCGCCGTTCGTGACGAAGCCGAGGATGAAGTTGTCCTGACCGCGCCCGGTGAGGAGCGCGAGCGCGGCCGCGGCGGCCGTCGCCACGAGTCCGCCCAGGGCGGCGCTCGCGGGCGAGCGCTGGACGAGCCTCACCACCGAGAACACCGCCGCGAGCCCGACCGACGCGCCGAGGGAGAGAAGGAGGTCGCCGCGGCCGGTGCCGCTGTCGAGGGTGACGGTGAACAGCACCACGAAGACCAGGCTCGGAAGGACGGACTCGATGATGCCGCGCCAGCCGCCCATCGCCGCCCACGCGACGTGTCGGGCACTGGTCTGCGCGGACGGATCGAGCCCGGCGCGGCGCGCGGCGGATCCGAGGGCGCGGGCCAGTGCGTCCGACGTGGACGGACGGGCCTCGTCGGGGGCGGGGGGTTCGACGCTCACGCGGCGCCCGGCGCGACCGGCATCTTCAGCGGGATGAGGTCGCGCGGCGGCATGGGCTGGCTGCCGCGCACGATGACGAGGGATCGGAAGAGATCCTCGACCCGCTCGGCGGCGATCGGGTCGTTGGCCGCGGCGCCGCCGATGACACCGCGCAGGAACCAGCGCGGGCCGTCGACTCCGACGAAGCGGGCCAGTCGTTTGATCGGCGCGCCGCCGTCGACCGCGGTGGGCACCTCGGCGAGGAGCTCGGTGCCGAGGGCGCCCTCACGCTCTTCCGCCCGGCCGCCCTGCTGCCGCACCTGCTCGAGCAGCTGGGCGCGGGTCTCATCCCAGAGCCCACCGCTGCGCGGGGCGGCGAAGGCCTGCACCTGCAGCGTCGAGTCGGCGTAGTCCAGTCCCACGGCGACGATCTGCTTCGACTGCTCCTCGACCTCGAGGCGCAGGTTCAGACCTTCGCGCGGGAGCACCTTGATCGCGCCGAGGTCGATGTAGGGGCGAACCGGGTTCGCCTCGCTCTCGTCGTAGGGCCCGGCCTCCGCGCGGGTGTCGGGGGCGGACTTGTCGCCGAAGGAGGGGACGATGTCGCTCACGAGGGAGCTCCTTCCGTGCTCTGATAGCCCGTCGAACCGAATCCGCCTTCGCCGCGCACACTGCCGGGCAGCTCGTCGACCGGCACGAAGCGCGCACGCGGAACGGGCAGGACGATGAGCTGCGCGATGCGGTCGCCGACGGCGACCTCGTACGTCGCGTGAAGGTCGGTGTTCAACAGGGTGACCTTGATCTCACCGCGGTAGCCCGCATCGACCGTGCCCGGTGCATTCACGACGGTGATGCCGTGCTTCGCCGCCAGCCCGCTGCGCGGGACGACGAACGCGGCGTAACCGTCGGGCAGCGCGATGCGCACACCGGTGCCGACGAGGGCGCGCTCGCCCGGGCCGAGGATGACCGCCTCCGCGGCGACGAGATCTGCGCCGGCGTCGCCCGGGTGGGCGTACTGCGGGATCGTCGGCGCGATAATGGGGACGTCAACGCTTTCGGTCACGCAAAGAGGCTAATGCAGATCACCCAGCTCTCGAGGAGCGTCGCATCCGGTTCGTACCGTGAGCGGCTCTCGCCGTCACTGTGGGCGCTCGTCGCCTCCGCGGTCTGTGCACCCATGGCGGCGCTCGTGGTCGTGCCGATCGACGCGACGTTCTCGCTCGCGGTCGGCGTGATCGTCGGATGCCTCATCGTCGCTCTGCTGCTCGCGGCGTCGCCGAGCGTTCGAGTCGCCGACGGCGTGCTCCATGCCGGGCGCGCTCGCATCGACGTCATTCATCTCGGCGATGCGGTGGTGTTCACCGGCGAAGAGGCGCGGCGCGTGCGGGGTCCGGGTCTGCCCCGTGACGCCTGGCACCTGTTTCGTGGCGGGATCGATGCCGTGGTCGTGTTCCCGGTCGTGGATCCGGACGATCCGACGCCGGCGTGGGTCATCGCGTCCCGCACGCCGGATCGTCTCGCGGCCGCCGTCGCGGCCGCTCAGCTCACGCGGCGCACTCCGCGCAGATAGGGCCGATGCCCTCTTCGTGGTCGAGCTGCGAGCGGTGCTTCACCAAGAAGCAGCTCACGCACGTGAACTCGTCCTCCTGGGGCGGGAGCACGACGACGTCGAGCTCGAGGTCGGAGAGGTCCGCGCCCGGGAGCTCGAAGCCCGACGGGTTGTCGGTGTCTTCGGAATCGCCCGAGCCGGAGAGCTTGTCCGGCACACGCTCCTTGAGGGCCTCGATCGACTCGCTGTCGTCGTCGGTCTTGCGCGGGGCGTCGTAATCCGTGGCCATTCGTCCGTGTCTCTACTTCCAGATGCTGCGTGCCGCGCGGCGCGCGGCGGCGATAGTTTGCATGACGCGGAACACAAACGCAAATGCGTTCCGCTGAGGCGTGCATCGTCGAAACGCCCGCCACGCGGGCGATATTCCGAGCGGTCCGGTCGCGGTGTGGAACCATGGCGGAACACGGCAGATCGGAGGCGTGTCCCGCATGGAAAAGCTCAGAGTCATCGGCGTCGAGGATGATGTGCTGGTGCTCGCCACGGAGACGGGTGAGCGCTTCGGTGTCCCGGTGGACGAGGTGCTGCGCACCCAGTTGCGTCGCGCCGACCGTTCCAGCGCCGGATCCCGCACGAAGGCAAGCCCCCGTGACATCCAGGCGCAGATCCGTGCCGGGCTGTCCGCCGAGGAGACCGCCGCGGTGCTCGGCCTCTCCGTCGACGATGTGGTGCGTTTCGAGGCACCGGTGCTCGCAGAGCGTGAGTTCGTCGTCGGGCAGGCGCTCTCCGTTCCGGTGCTGCTCACGAGCGACTTCGACTCCGACACACCGACCACCTTCGGCGACGCGGTCCGCGCGAAGCTGGTGGAGGCGCACGCCGTGGGCGAGCGGTGGTCCAGCTGGAAGGACGACAGCGGCTGGACGGTGAAGCTCTCGTTCTCGATCACCGAGGTCGAGCGGGACGCGCGCTGGAGTTTCGATCCGAAACGTTCCGTGCTCTCCCCGATCAACGCCGATGCGACACAGCTCTCACGTCAGGGGTCTCTGCCGGACGGTCTGATTCCGCGGTTGCGCGCGCTCGAGATCCCGGGCATCAAGGACGATTCACGGTTCGACAGCGGCGCATTCGGACCTCGCGCACTCCCGGACCTCGAGCCGGAGGATGCGCACGAGGTCGAGCCGCTCGACCACACTCCTGTCGCGCCACCGCAGTCGAGCCCCGCCGTTCAGCACGCGGCGATCAAGCGGGCGCCCGAGGCATCCGTCACCTCATCCGAGACGGCCGACCTCCTCGAGGCGCTGCGTCGTCGTCGAGGCCAGCGGCCCGACGCGCCCGATGTCATCGCCGAGGTCCCCCGCGGCGCGGCCGCACCGGTCGCCCTGTTCGACGCGGTCGAGCCGGGGTACGACGAGGCTCCGGCGCCCGTGGAGACGCCCGCACTGCCGACGAGCCCACCCGGCGGGAGCGATGCGCAGCGGCGCAAAGGTCGCACTTCGATGCCGTCGTGGGATGAGATCGTCTTCGGCGCCCGCACCGACGAGAGCTGACCTCAGCTCCAGGCGGCCAGCCCGATGAGCGGGACGATGCGCTCCTGCTCGGTGAGTGATCCGTGCTGTCCGACCATGCGGCGACTGCTGATGTCGTCGGTGCGCCCGTCGTAGTACGCGACACCGCTGCGCGCGGCGACGATCACGTCTCCGATGCGTTTCGCCGCCTCGGGAGCGACGCGGGCACCGAAGAGTCCGGCGTCGATCGCCTCGTCGCGGCTCAGCACCCAGGCTCGCTCCCCCTCCGCCGCGCGCCACGCCTCGACCAGTCGCGCGGCAGACCGTTCGCGCGCGTAAAGGTGCAGCATGCGGGGCTCGCCCGCGACATCCGTCACGTCATCGCGCAGCGCCGCGTCGTCGACGATGATCTGGCGGTGCGCCGGCACATCGACCATGCCATGGTCGGCGGTGACCACGATGCCGGCATCGGATGCCGTGTGAAGCCGCCTCGCGGCTCGGTCGATCTGTTCGAGCACCGCCGCCCACTCATCGGACTCCCATCCGGCGCGGTGACCGGCGGTGTCGAGTTCGGGTGCGTAGAGGTAGACGAGGGTTCCGGGCACGGCGGCGGCCTCGATCGCCTTCTCGACGCGGTCGTCGAGGCCGGCGGCGTCGCGATGGATGCCGTGCGGGAACATCGCGGTCGTGAAGCCGGATGTCGCGTACTCCGGACGCGAGCAGACCACGAGACGCTCGCGTGCACGGAGTGTCGTGGTGAGCGAGCGCGCCAGCGGCCAGGATTCGGTGTCGAGCTCGCCGCGCTCCCAGCCATTGAGCTGGTTGGCGACGATGCCGGTGTCGGGCACCCGCACGCGGTATCCGAGGATGCCGTGCTCCCCCGGCGTGACTCCCGTCCAGAGGGAGGCGAGAGCGGCCGCGGTCGTCGACGGGAAGACCGACCGTGCGACATCCTTCTTGCCCATCGCCTCCGCGAGGAATCGAGCGTGCCCTGCACGCTGGCGCAGGTTGAGCGCGCCGAGCCCGTCGACGAGGAGCACGATCACGCTCGGCGCCGGACGGAACCAGCCCTCCTCGCCGCGGATCGCCCGCAACGCGTTCGACACGACGCCGGTGAGGCTCCGGGCTCCGGCGGGGTCGGTCGGTAGGCTGGAGCGCATCGGGGTCAGTCTCGCACACGCGCACGCCCCGCCCCGCGACACGAGGCAGAACGTCATGGCCAGCACCCGAAACCCCTCCACGCCGCCCGCAGAGGAGCGCATCGACGACGTCGACCTGTCGACCGAGATGCAAGGCTCCTTCCTGGAGTACGCCTATTCGGTCATCTACTCCCGGGCGCTCCCCGATGCGCGCGACGGGCTGAAGCCCGTGCAGCGCCGCATCCTCTTCCAGATGGCCGACATGGGGCTGCGCCCCGACCGAGGCCACGTCAAGAGTGCCCGCGTCGTCGGTGAGGTCATGGGAAAGCTGCACCCTCACGGCGACGCGCCGATCTACGACGCACTCGTGCGACTCGCGCAGCCCTTCACGCTGCGCGTGCCGCTCGTCGACGGCCACGGCAACTTCGGCTCCCTTGACGACGGTCCCGCCGCCCCGCGCTACACGGAGGCGCGGCTCGCGCCGTCGGCACTCGCCCTCACCGCCGACCTCGACGAGGACGTCGTCGATTTCGTGCCGAACTACGACGGGCAGTTCCAACAGCCCGAGGTGCTGCCGGCTGCCTTCCCGAACCTCCTCGTCAACGGCGCCGCAGGCATCGCCGTCGGCATGGCGACGAACATGGCGCCCCACAACCTCATCGAGGTCGTGGCCGCCGCGGTGCATCTGCTCGAGAACCCCGAGGCATCCGTTGAGGAGCTGATGGAGTTCGTCCCGGGCCCCGACCTTCCGTCGGGCGGGATCATCGTCGGGCTCGACGGCATCAAGGACGCCTACACGACCGGCCGCGGCACGTTCCGCACGAGAGGCAAGGTCACGGTCGAACAGCTCGGCCCGCGCCGCACCGGCCTCATCGTCACCGAGCTCCCGTACATGGTCGGCCCTGAGCGCGTCATCGAGAAGATCAAGGACGCCGTCAACGCGAAGAAGCTGACCGGCATCTCCGATGTCACCGACCTGACCGACCGTGAGCACCCGCTGCGCATCGTGATCGGCATCAAGACCGGCTTCAAGCCGACCGCTGTGCTCGAGCAGCTCTACCGGCTCACGCCCCTCGAGGACTCGTTCGGCATCAACAACGTGGCCCTCGTCGACGGCCAGCCGCAGACGCTCGGCCTCAAGCCGCTGCTGCGGGTCTACCTCGATCATCGCCTGCGCGTCATCACGCGGCGCAGCGAATACCGTCTTGCCAAGCGCCGGGACCGGCTGCACCTCGTTGAGGGCTTGCTCATCGCGATCCTCGACATCGACGAGGTCATCCAGGTGATCCGCACCTCGGATGACTCGGAGTCCGCGCGAGGCCGGCTGATGACGGTGTTCGACCTGTCCGAGGTGCAGGCGGAGTACATCCTCGAACTGCGGCTGCGCCGGCTTACACGGTTCTCGCGCATCGAGCTGGAGTCGGAGCGCGACGAGCTGAAGGCTGAGATCGCGAGCCTCGAGGAGCTGCTCGGCAGTGACGTGCTGCTGCGCGCGGCGGTGGCGAGCGAGCTCGAGCACGTCGCCGAGCAGTACGGCACGCCGCGGCGCACGCTGCTCATGAACGGCTCTCCGGTCACCGCGCGTACCGCGTCGCGTGCGACCGCGCCGAGCCTGGAGATCGCCGACGACCCGTGCCGCGTCTACCTGTCGGCCACCGGCCGCATGGTGCGTGCGGAGCTCGGCGAAGACGGCTCGATCGTGCCGCCTGCGCGCCGGTCGAAGCACGACGCGGTGCGCTCGGTGGTGACGACCACGGTGCGGGGCGAGATCGGTGCGGTGACGACGCGCGGGCGGCTCGTGCGGCTCTCCCCCGTCGACCTTCCGTCGGTGCCCGCCAACTCCGTGCAGCTCGCCGTCGGCACCCGCGTCGACCAGTACCTGGCGCTGGAGAAGGGCGAGCACGTCGTCGCCCTCGTGCCTCTCGTCGCGGAGCCGCCGATCGCGCTCGGCACCCGTCAGGGAGTCGTGAAGCGTGTGTCGGCCACCGAACTCGCCCCGGGCAAGCACGACGCCGAGATCATCGCTCTGAAACCCAGCGACGAGGTCGTCGGAGCGGCCGTCGCGCCCGACGAAGCCGAAATCGTGTTCGTCGCGAGCGACGCCCAGCTCCTGAGGTTCGAGGCGTCGGCCGTGCGACCACAGGGTCGCGCCGCGGGTGGCATGGCGGGCATCCGTCTGTCCGACGGCGCCGAGGTCATCCACGTGGCCGTCGTGACCGATCCGGACGCCGCCGAGGTCGTGACCGTCGCGGGAAGCTCCTCCGTGCTGGCCGGGGCAGACGCGGGCAGCGGCAAGGTGTCGGCGTTCGCGGAGTTCCCGCCCAAGGGTCGCGCCACCGGCGGTGTTCGCGCGCAGCGGTTCCTGCGTGGCGAGGACGCCCTGACGCTCGCCTGGGTCGGCGTCGAGCCGCGCGCCGTGGGTGCGGACGGCTCGACGCGGGCGCTGCCGGCCTCCGGGGCGAAACGGGATGCCTCGGGCCAGACGATCGATGCCGTCATCGGCGCCGTCGGCACCGCCCTCGCGTAGCCGGGCGAGGTGCGGCGTCCACTCGAGATTCGGGCCGCCGTAAGACGTGCCGGCGGCGAGACTCCGAGCGTGTCGCCGGTCAGGCGTCGATGCGGTCGCGCGCCAGTCGGTCGCTCGAGGTCACGATGAACTCGCGGCGCGGTGCGACCTCGTTGCCCATGAGCAGCTCGAAGACGGTGGCCGCGGCCTCCGCGTCGGAGAAGGTCACCCGACGCAGGGTGCGCCCGGCGCGGTCCATCGTGGTGGTCGCGAGCTGCTCGGCGTCCATCTCGCCGAGCCCCTTGTAGCGCTGGATGGGCTCCTGCCAGCGGCGACCCGCCTTCTGCAGCTTCGCGAGCAGGGCGTGCAGCTCCTGCTCGGAGTAGGTGTAGATCGTCTCGTTCGGCTTCGAGCCGGGGTTCACGACGATCACCCGATGCAGCGGAGGAACAGCGGCGTAGACGCGGCCCGCCTCGACGAGCGGACGCATGTAGCGGAAGAACAGGGTGAGCAGCAGCGTGCGGATGTGCGCGCCGTCGACGTCGGCGTCGCTCATGAGGATGACCTTGCCATAGCGCGCCTGCTCGAGATCGAACGAGCGCCCCGAGCCCGCGCCGATAACCTGGATGATCGAAGCGCACTCGGCGTTCGAGAGCATGTCGCTGATCGATGCCTTCTGCGTGTTCAGGATCTTCCCGCGGATGGGAAGCAGTGCCTGGTACTCGCTGGTGCGCGCCTCCTTCGCGGTGCCGAGGGCCGAGTTGCCCTCGACGATGAACAGTTCGGAGGCGGCGACGTCGTTCGTGCGGCAGTCGACGAGCTTCGCGGGCAGCGACGACGACTCGAGCGCGTTCTTGCGGCGCTGGGTCTCCTTGTGGGCGCGCGCGGAGATGCGCGCCTTCATCTCGGCGACCACCTTGTCGAGCAGAAGCGCGGTCTGGGCCTTGTCGTCGCGCTTGGTCGACGAGAACCGCTCGCCGAGGGTACGTGAGACCACGGAGGTGACGATCTGGCGCACCGCGGGCGTGCCCAGCACCTCCTTCGTCTGGCCCTCGAACTGGGGCTCGGGAAGACGGACGGTGAGCACCGCAGTGAGGCCCGCGAGGATGTCGTCCTTCTCGATCTTGTCGGTGCCGACCTTCAGCCGGCGGGCGTTCTGCTCGACCTGGGTGCGCAGCACCTTCATGAGGCCCTGCTCGAAGCCCTGTTGGTGGGTGCCGCCCTTGGGGGTGGCGATGATGTTCACGAACGAACGGCTGACCGTCTCGTATCCGGTTCCCCAGCGCAGCGCGATGTCGACCTCGCACGTGCGCGTCACCTCGGTGGGAACCATCGCGCCCGATGCCTGCAACACGGGTACGGTCTCGGTGAAGTCGCCGGCACCGGTCAGGCGCCACGTGTCGGTCACGCCGCTGTCGGGCGCGAGGAAGTCGGCGAACTCGGAGATGCCCCCGTCGAAGTGGAAGTCGGTGGTGACCGGTGTCTCACCGCGGGCATCGCCGATCGCGATGTGGAGCCCCGGCACGAGGAACGCGGTCTGCCGCGCCCGCTGCTCGAGCTCGTCGAGGTGGAACGTCGCATCGCGGGTGAAGATCTGACGGTCGGCCCAGTAGCGCACCCGCGTGCCGGTCACGCCCTTCGCGACCTTGCCGATGACCCGCAGCTCGCTGCGCTCGTCGTACGGGGTGAAGGGGGCGTCGGGTCGCGGTTCACCGCTGTCGGCGAAGACGCCGGGCTCGCCCCGACGGAAGGACAGCGCGTACGTCTTGCCGTCGCGATCGACCTCCACGTCGAGTCGCTCCGACAGCGCGTTGACGACCGAGGCGCCCACACCGTGCAGACCACCGGATGCCGCGTAGGACCCGCCGCCGAACTTGCCGCCGGCGTGCAGCTTCGTGAACACGACCTCGACGCCCGTGAGCCCGGTGCGCGGTTCGATGTCGACCGGGATGCCGCGGGCACGGTCGCCGACCTCGACGCTCCCGTCGGGACGCAGGGTGACGTCGATGCGTTCGCCGAACCCGCCGAGCGCTTCGTCGACCGCGTTGTCGATGATCTCCCACAGGCAGTGCATGAGTCCGCGGGAGTCAGTAGAGCCGATGTACATGCCGGGACGCTTGCGCACGGCCTCGAGTCCCTCGAGGACCTGGAGGTGGTGGGCGGAGTACTCGGCGGTCACAATCTCCAAGCGTATGCGCGGGTACCGACGTCGCCTGGCACAGACACGGGGTACGGGGGCCGCCGTACGCGTTGAGCGAAATGTGACGCGTTCGCGGCATACCCGAAACATCGGCGTGCTTGTATGTGAGGACTTCGGCGCCACCGGGCGTCGGGCAGACGCATCGAGGAGGCAGTCATCATGACCTACACGTCGACCCCCACCGAGGGCAATGCCGTTCTCGACTACCGTCTCACCGCCGTCGACCGCTGCGACTCCTGCGGTGCGCAGGCCTACATCGCCGCCGAGGTGAACGGCACGCAGCTCCTGTTCTGCGCCCACCACGGCCGCAAGTACGAGGCCAAGCTCCGCTCCGTCGCCACCTCGTGGCACGACGAGACTGCTCGCCTCATCGAGTCCTGACGTCGTCCTCGGCGCGACGCTCGATGAGGGGCGACAGCCGCACCGCGATTTCCTCGCCGATCGTGTCGATCGCTTCCGCCAGGTCGGTGGCGCTGGGTGCTCCCACCCCGTAGATCCGAACAGTCCCCCCGACGGCGGCGTGCGGCCAGGCGTCGACGGACGTCGTGAGGTCGTCGACGCTCCGGACGGCGACCAGCCCTGCGGGGCTCCGCGCCACCGTTCGTCCGCCGAGGGTGGACGGCAGGCCATCCAGCGCTCCGACTCCGAGTACCGCGATTCCGCCGCGAACCTCGATGACGTCGGCGTCGAGGGAAGCCACCGGCGCGATCCCGAGTTCGTGCTCACCGGGGCCGCCGGCTGGCCGGATCCCGTAGCTGAACGCTCCGATGCGCACCATGTCGTAGCGGAACTCGGGGCGCTGGAATGCCGCGGCGCTCGCGGCGAGGTGGGCGCGCGGTGGCGTCAGGCCGGCGTCGTGCACGACCGCGAGAGCCTCGTCGAAGCGGGCGCGTGCCGCGTCATCTTCGCCATTGGACGCCTCGGCGAGATGGCTCCAGACACCCTCCAGGCTCAGCGCCCCGGCCGCCGAGGCCGCCGCGGTGCGGGCGACGGCATCGGTCCACTCCTCGGGTCGGATGCCGTTGCGGTGCAGGCCCGTGTCGATCTTCAGGTGAACCCGCGCCGTCGTGCCGTGCGCGGCGGCGAGTCGGACGACGTCCTCGAGCAGCGCCGGGTCACCGACACCGAGGTCGATCCCCGCGTCGATCGCCGTGTGGAGGGACGCATCGCCGGCGACCATCCAGGCGAAGACCCGCACCGAGTCTCCCGCCAGGGCGCGCACGCGTAGAGCGGTCGGCAGGTCGAACGCGCCGATCCAGGTGATTCCGGCCTCGAGGGCGGTGGGGATCACGTTGTCGAGACCGTGTCCGTACGCATCGTCCTTGACCACGAGCATCAGTTCGGCCGGGGAAACGCGGGCGCGCAGCACATCGATGTTGGCGGCGAGGGCAGCGCGGGAGATCCGCAGCACGGCAGTCACGATTGCACCTCGCGTTGCGTGTGGAGACCGACGGCGGTGACGATCTCCGACGACCGGAGTCCTGTCGCTGCGGCCCAGCGCGCGACGGTGTCGCCGCCTCGACCGAAGAAGGTCGCTTCGGCGCCGCGCGCCACATCGGCGTCACCGATGTCGATGACGCAGACATCCATGGCGACCCGCCCGACGATCGGATGCCGTGCCCCCTCGATGAAGACGGATGCCGCGCCCCCCGCGCCGCGCACGACTCCCTGTGCGTAGCCGCCCGT
Source organism: Microbacterium sp. 71-23 (assembly GCF_001897265.1). Classification (NCBI taxonomy): domain Bacteria; kingdom Bacillati; phylum Actinomycetota; class Actinomycetes; order Micrococcales; family Microbacteriaceae; genus Microbacterium; species Microbacterium sp. 71-23. The sequence goes on along the minus strand of NZ_MKSL01000017.1, from coordinate 366,330 downwards.
CACCAGAGCGACCCGCGTATCCGCGGGGGCGCGGAACCGGTAACCGTACGACACGCCTTCGCCGGCCCGTAGCCGCTTCGTGCTGAGCACCGTGCCGACGAGGGTCATCGCCGGCTCACCCTCGACCCAGCCGTACGTCGCCGCCGGGCTCAGGGACGGATCGCCCGTGCGCACGACACGGCCGCCGATGGCCGACGCGTCGTCGACTAGGAGAAGTGCGTCGGTCTCCCCCAGCAGCGCCGTCGAGACAGCCGTGACCCCGTGGCCGTAGGCGTCGTGGCGAAGATCGACGAGCGGGGCGGACGCCGCGGCCCCTCGGACGTTCGCGACGATCGCCGCCACGCTGATGCGGGCGACGGGAGCAGCATCGTCGGTCATGGCCTATCGCAGCTGGATGGCCGTGAACCGCTTGCCGGTGGCCAGGCGCTCGATCTCGGCACGCGCGGCGTCGGCATGGGCGTCGATCGCGGCGTGCGCGTCGCCGGTCGAGTACGTGAGGGCGCGACGGGCTGTCGCTGCGGTGAGCAGCAGGTCGGCGAGCCAGGGGTTCAGCGGAAGCACCGGGCCCTGCAGGTTCGTTGCGACGACGCTGCCGGCGCGCACCGTCTCGTGGCCGCCGTCGACGCCGCCGCTGCCCGCGATCACCGTTCCGTACGCGAGGGCGGGGTCATCGAGCGACCACAGCGAGGCATGGTCCTCGAAGCCGACGAGCCGTCCGTCGGCCGTGTCAGCGACGACGTAACCGACACGACGCTCTCGCGTGCGGGCGACCCGCGCCGGAACGAGGCCGAGCCCGTCGAGACGGGAGCCGTCCGTGAGGGTGATCTGCTCGGCGAGCAGCTCCGCACCGCCGCCGACGGCGAGCACGGGGCAACCGTTCTCGACCTCGGTGCGCAGCCAGTCGGCGCGGGCACGCAGGTCGGATTCGACGGTGCGGATCGCGGAGAGCGGTCCGTTGCCGATGACGATCAGGTCGGCCTCGCCCGGCGCGGTGTCGCCGGGTTCGACGGTGACGACCTCGACCTCGAGCCCGGCGAGACGCGCGCGGGTCGCGAGCACCTCGACGTTTCCGGCGTCGCCGGAGATGCCGAGCAGGGTCGGATAGAGCTGGATGAGGCGCAGAGTCATCGGCGGGCGATCTCCTGGTCTCCGTGACCGAGCACGCGACGTCCGATCATCATGAGCTCGTAGTTGACGAACCAGTTCTGACGGCCGGACGCCGTCACCGGGAACGACCGCATGATCTCGACGGCCTTCTCGAGGTCGGGTTCGACGACCCCGATCGGGATTCCGGCGTAGGCGAAGCGCGTGGCGATCTGGTGGGCCTTCTCCCCCGTGATCACATCGACGTGGTCGAAGGCCGAGAGATCGACGTCGTACAGCCAGGAGATGTCGGGCGTGCCCTCATCGATCGCGAATAGCAGCCGCTCGGGTGTGCCGTCGAGCGCGTCGATGTTCAGCTGCAGGCTCGGGCCGTTCTTGAACATCACGAACTCCACCAGCTCGCCCGCCGGATCGCGACGCAGCGGAATGACCTCGCCGCGTCCGTAGGCCGGGGCCATCGCGGCGAAGCCGGCCTGCGCGGCCTCGGGCCGGAAGGCGTCGCCGAGCACGTGACGGGCGGCGCTGACCGCCGCCGCCGCATCGACCGCGTAGTGCAGGCCGCGCGCGGGAAGGCGGACCGGGATGCTCCGCCCCTCGAGGGAGATCTCGACCTCGCGTCCGGAGACAGCGGTGACCTCGCTCTCCGCCTCGTGGCGGATCGCCTGCGCGGTTCCGCTGCGGGTGTCGGCGGCGTTGTTCAGACCGTGAGCCGACGCGGCGACGACCTCATCCGAGGCGCCGAAGAACGACACCGGCGCGCGCAGCGTCGACGGGTCGATCTTGCTGAGGTACGGATCATCGCGGTTGGTCACCACGCGCACGCTCGCGCGGGTCGCGGCATCCAGCATCATGTCGGCGACCCGCTCGGTCTCGTAGAACCGGTACAGCTGGTCGACCTGCACGTTCAGCGCCACGATCACCCGCGGCGAGAGGATGTCGGCAAGGTCGGCCGCATAGCCCTCGTCGACCTCCAGCACCGCGACATCAGCCCGCACCCGACCGAACAGGGTCGCATCCGCGAGGAACGCGCTCGTGACGCCCTGCGGCAGGTTCGCGCCGGTGGGGTTCGTGAACACCCGCAGACCGTGCGCCCGCAACACCTCGCTGATCATGTGCGTCGTCGTGGTCTTGCCGTTCGACCCCAGCACGAACACGACGCCCGCCGGGAACTGCGCAGCGATGCTCGACAGCAGCGTGGGCGCGAGCCGGTTGGCGACGTACCCCGGGAACGCCGATCCGCCGCCGCGCAGGCGCGTGGCGAATCGGGCGAGCTTGCCGACGGCGACCGCGGGGACGTACTTCGCGCGGAACGTCATGCGCGGCTCACTCGAGGTAGTCGCGCAGCGACTGCGACCGCGACGGATGACGCAGCTTCGCCATCGTCTTCGACTCGATCTGACGGATGCGCTCGCGCGTGACGCCGAACGTGTCGCCGATCTGGTCGAGCGTCTTCGGCTGGCCGTCGCCGAGACCGAACCGCATGCGGATCACGCCCGCCTCGCGCTCGCTGAGCGAGTCGAGGAGCGACTCGAGCTGACGCTGCAGCATGGTGAAGCCCACCGCGTCGGCCGGGACCACAGCCTCGGTGTCCTCGATCAGATCGCCGAATTCGCTGTCGCCGTCCTCACCGAGCGGCGTGTGCAGCGAGATCGGCTCACGGCCGTACTTCTGCACCTCGATGACCTTCTCGGGGGTCATGTCGAGCTCGCGGCTCAGCTCCTCGGGCGTGGGTTCGCGTCCGAGGTCCTGCAGCATCTGCCGCTGCACGCGGGCGAGCTTGTTGATGACCTCGACCATGTGAACGGGGATGCGGATCGTGCGCGCCTGATCGGCCATCGCTCGGGTGATCGCCTGACGGATCCACCACGTCGCATACGTCGAGAACTTGAAGCCCTTGGTGTAGTCGAACTTCTCGACTGCGCGGATGAGGCCCAGGTTGCCCTCCTGGATGAGGTCCAGGAACTGCATGCCGCGCCCGGTGTAGCGCTTCGCGAGCGACACGACCAGACGCAGGTTCGCGCCCAACAGGTGGCTCTTCGCGCGCTGACCGTCACGGGCGACCCACTGCAGGTCGAGGCCCGTCTGGCCGGCCTTGTCGGCGGCCGACATGCCCGAGAGCTTCTCCTCGGCGAACAGACCCGCCTCGATGCGCATCGCGAGCTCGACCTCTTCGGCCGCGTTCAGCAGCGGCACCTTGCCGATCTGCTTCAGGTAGTCCTTGACCGGGTCGGCTGTCGCGCCGGTGATCTGCGTCGAGTAGACCGGGACGTCGTCCTCGTCGCTCGACGAGATGACGATCGCGCCCGTCGGAAGCGGCTCGCTGAACGCGGGCTTCTTCTCGTCGTCGTCTTCCGCATCGTCGTCGGCGTCGTCGGATGCCGCGGCATCCGTCTTCTTCTTCGCCGTGGGCGTGTCGTCGCCGTCGCTGTCGTCCGACTCGTCGCCGTCATCGGCGGAGTCGTCGAGCTCCTCGTCGATCTCGACGTCGTCCTCGTCCTCGTCCTCGTCGAACTCGTCGTCCTTCGGCTTCGCGGTCGACTTCTTCTCAGGCGCCTTCTTCGCGGGCGCGGCCTTCTTCGCTGCGGGCTTCGCCGTCGCGCGGGTCTTCGTCGCGGGCTCCGTCGCCGCGGCATCCGTCTCGTCGACGACGGCCGTCTCGTCGGCGGCGTCCGCAGCCTTCGTGGTCGCGCGCGATCGGGTTCCGGTCTTGGTGGCTGGAGTCACGTTTCGCCTTTCACCGAGGGCGTTCCCTCCCTCGGACAGAGGTAAGACCCTTGTCAAGTCCAGTGCTGTTCGCAACCGGATCGACAACGGGTCGGTCCCTCATTGTCTCATACCCGCGTCGGCGTCCTCGCCTCGCGGTCTCCCCTGTGGCAACATCGGTGCGCTCAGGCGCATTCCCCGCTCAAGAGAACGGGCCGGCGCGCCGGTCGTCGTCGCCCGGGCGTGACGCGAGGAAGCGCTCGAGCTCGGCGGCGAGCTCGTCGGCGCTCGGCAGATCGCCCTGGTGGATCAGCGGAGTGGCCTGCGTCGCTCCCGCCATATAGGCGTCGTAGCGCTCCTCGAGGCCTGACAGCATGGTGCCGAGCTCGTCACTCTGCTCGATCTGCTCGGCGACCTTTGCGACGAACGCCTCGTTCTCCTGCCGGAGGGACTCGACGTCGAACACGAGACCCGTGGCGAGCGTGATGCTGTCGAAGGCGGCGATGGCGGTGGCGGGGTACTCGGCGTCGCCGAGGTAGTGAGGTACGAGCAGCACGAACCCCGCGATCTTCGCTCCTGCCTCGGCGAAGCGGTACTCGAGCAGGTGTCCGATGGTGGCGGGTACCTGCGTGCGGGGCTTCCACACCGAATGCGCCGCCGTCAGGTCTGGTCGGGTGCCCGACACGGTCGCGCCGAGGGGCCGCGTGTGCGGCACGGGCATGGGGATCGCGTGCACCCACGTCACGCCCGAGACGCCGAGGGCGTGCGCAGCCTCGGTGACGGAGGACGCGAAAGCCTCCCAGGCGAAGTCCGGCTCGTATCCCGACAGCAGCAGGAATCGCTGTCCGAGGGTGTCGCGTCCGAGCGACAGTTCGAGCCGCGGCGGACGGTAGTCGGACAGGTGGTCCTCGTCGAACACGACGATCGGCCTGCGGGCGCGATAGTCGAGCAGCACGTCGTTCTCGAAGCGCAGCACGGTCTGCAGGTCCCCCGCCTCGCGCAGGTGGTCGATGACCTGCGATGCCGCCGATCCCGCATCGGTGAAACCGGTGAACGCGATCACGAGCGGAAGGCCGTGCGGCACCTCCGGCGCGTCGTCCGCGGCGTCGTACAGAGGAGCGTCGAAGGGCATGACTCCATGCTAGGAGCCGGACGAGGGGGTGGGCCGGACGCTTCGCCCTGGGCGTACCTAGGATGAAGTCATGCCGTACCCCGTTCTCGAGTTCACCGACCAGCCGACCACCGAGATCGCCGCGGACGCGGTGCTGTTCCTCCTTCCCTGGGGTGATCCCGCCGACGATGCGAGCACGTCTGTGCGCGCCGCGGCCGACGCCGTCGGCGCCTCGCGCAGCGCAGGCGCCGTCACCCGGGTGAGCGTGCCGGAACTCGTCTCGCTCCCCGCCGCGGTCGTCGCGGTCGGCGACGGCGCGGATGCCGCGGCATCCCGTTTCGCGGCCGGCGCCGGCATTCGCACCCTCATCGGATTCGAGACGGTCGCGATCGTGCCGCTCGGCGGCACCGCCGCGCACGCCCGCGCGATCGCCGAAGGCGCGACCCTCGGGGGATACCGCTTCGACGGCTACAAGAAGAACGCGCCGGGGCGAGTCCGCGCGAACCGTGTGCTCATCGCGGCCCCGGGCACGGATGACGATGCCGCCTTCGCCGCGGCGGTGGGCGAGGCATCCGCTCTCGTCAAGGACCTCGTCACGACGCCGGCCGAGTGGCTCGGCCCCGCCGATCTCGCCGATGCGGCGCGCGCCGCCGTCGAGGGGCTCCCCGTCGAGGTGACCGTCTGGGACGAGGACGCACTGCGGGCGGGCGGCTTCGGCGGCATCCTCGGCGTCGGACAGGGCTCGGTGCGCCCGCCGCGCCTCGTGAGGGTGGACTACTCCCCCGCCGACGCGACGGGGCACGTCGCCCTCGTCGGCAAGGGCATCACCTTCGACACCGGCGGTCTCTCGCTGAAGCCGGCCGGGTCCATGGTCGGCATGAAGTACGACATGTGCGGAGCCGCGACAGTGCTCGCCGTGGCCCGTGCGGCCGCGCGTCTCGCGGTTCCGGTGCGCGTGACCGCGTGGCTCTGCATTGCTGACAACATGCCCTCCGGCAGCGCCACGCGTCCGGGCGACGTTCTGCGCATCGCCGACGGCCAGACCGTCGAGGTGCTGAACACCGATGCCGAGGGTCGCCTCGTGCTCGCGGACGGCCTCGTCGCGGCGAGCCGCGAGAACCCCGACCTGATCGTCGACGTCGCGACTCTCACCGGGGCGATCACCACCGCACTCGGCACCCGCCACACCGGCGTCATGGGTGAGGAGGGCGCCGTTGCGGCCTATCTCGCCGCCGCAGAGCGGGTCTCCGAGCTGGCCTGGCCGCTGCCGCTCCCCGACCACATGGAGGACGAGCTCGACTCCCCGATCGCCGACCTCGTGAACGCGAAGATCGGCGACCCGGCGGGCGGGTCGCTGTTCGCGGGTCTCTTCCTCCGCCGCTTCGTCGGACGTCTCTCGGATGCCGACGACGCCCCTCGCATTCCTTGGGTGCACCTCGACATCGCCGGTGTCGGCATGAACAAGGGCGGCGGATACGGCTTCACCGACAAAGGCCCTACCGCCGCGACGGTGCGGAGCCTCATCGAGCTGATCGGCACCCGCGCATGAGCGCGCACACCGTCGACGTCGTCGTCATCGGCGGCGGCAGCGCCGGTTACGCGGCGGCGATCCGTGCCCGCGAGCTCGGCTCGTCGGTCGTCATCGTCGAGGCCGACAAGCTCGGCGGCACCTGCCTTCACCGCGGCTGCGTGCCGACGAAGGCGCTGCTGCACACGGCCGAGGTCGCGGATGTCGCACATGCGGCGTCGACCGCGGGCGTCTCGGTCGGCGAGGTCGTCGTCGACGGCTCCGCCGCGCGCGCGTTCCGCGACAAGATCGTCGCCGGCAAGCACAAGGGTCTGCAGGGCCTCATCGCGGGTCACGGCATCACCGTCGTCGCCGGGTACGGCGTGCTCGGGCCCGACCGCGTCGTCACCGTCGGCGACGACACGTACGCAGCGTCCCATGTCGTCATCGCGACGGGATCGCATACCCGTCTGCTGCCGGGCATCGAACCCGGCCCGCGCGTGTGGACCAGCGAGACCGCACTGTCGTCGGACGTCGTGCCGGCGCGGGCGATCGTCCTCGGCGGGGGCGTCATCGGTGTGGAGTTCGCGAGCGCCTGGCGGAGCCTGGGCGCCGAGGTCACGATCGTGGAAGCCCTCGACCACCTCGTCGCCGCCGAGGACGCCTCCTCTGTCGCCCAGTTGGAGCGGGCCTTCCGCCGTCGGGGCATCCAGACCCGCCTCGGTGTACGCGTCGCGACTGTCGCCGAGACGGCGGACGCGGCATCCGTGACGCTCGAGGACGGCACTGTGCTCGAGGGTGACGTCGTGCTCGTCGCTGTCGGGCGGGCGCCGCACACCGCGGACCTCGGACTCGAGCAGGCCGGCGTCGCGCTCGAGCGCGGGTTCGTCGTCGTCGACGACCAGCTGCGCACCACGGTGCCGGGCGTGTGGGCGGCGGGTGACGTCGTCGCCGGGCTGCAGCTCGCCCACCGCGGGTTCCAGCACGGGCTCGCCGTGGCGGAGCGCATCCACGGACGCACGGTGCCGCAGATCCCGGATGCCTCGATCCCCCGCGTGATCTACACGCACCCGGAGGTCGCGTCGGTCGGTCTCACCGAGGAGCGGGCGAAGGAGACCTGGGGTGCAGAGGCGATCGCCACCGTCGAGTACAACCTGGCGGGCAACGCCAAGAGCACCATCCTCGGCACGTCCGGCGTCGCGAAGGTCGTCCGTCGCCTGAACGGGCCGGTCGTGGGAGTCCATCTCGTCGGCGATCGGGTCGGCGAACTCATCACCGAGGCGCAGCTCGTCGTGGGCTGGGAGGCCCACCCCGAGGACATCGCGCCGTTCGTGCACGCACACCCCACTCAGGGCGAGGCTCTCGGCGAGGCGTTCCTCGCGCTCGCGGGCTCGCCCCTGCACGTCGCGTGAGCGACGCGTCACTAAGCTAGACACCACACCGCATTCGTGAAGGAGCAACACCCATGAGCACTTCCGTGGTCCTCCCCGCTCTCGGCGAGAGCGTGACCGAGGGAACGGTCACCCGCTGGCTCAAGCAAGTAGGGGACACGGTGGCCGTCGATGAGGGTCTCGTGGAGATCTCGACCGACAAGGTCGACACCGAGATCCCCTCGCCCGTCGCCGGTGTAATCGAGGAGATCCTCGTTCAGGAGGACGACACGATCGAAGTCGGTGCCGTGCTCGCAAAGATCGGTGACGGTTCTGCCGCGCCCGCCCCCGAGACCGCTGCTCCGGCTGCCGAGTCCGAGCCCGCGCCGGTCGCGGAGACCCCGGCCCCCGCGGCGGAGCCTTCCCCCGCTGCTGCTCCGGCCGCTGCCGCCCCGACCGCCTCCGGCGGCAAGGAGGTCGTGCTCCCCGAGCTCGGCGAGAGCGTGACCGAAGGCACCGTCACCCGCTGGCTGAAGCAGGTCGGCGACTCGGTCGAGGTCGACGAGCCGTTGCTCGAGATCTCGACCGACAAGGTCGACACCGAGATCCCGGCTCCGTTCGCCGGTGTGCTGCAGGAGATCCTGGTGCAGGAGGACGAGACTGTCGCCGTAGGCGCCGCGCTCGCCCGCATCGGCGATGGGGCCTCCGCCCCCGCCGCTGCGCCGGCAGCCGTTCCCGCGCCGGCTCCTGTTGCTGCTCCCGCCCCTGCTCCCGCTGCTGCGGCTCCGGCCGCTGCGGCTCCCGTCGCTGCACCGGCCCCGGTTGTCGCTCCTGCGGCGGCGGCCTCGGGCGACGATGTCAGCTACGTGACGCCGCTCGTGCGTCGTCTCGCGCAGCAGCAGGGTGTCGATCTCGCCACGGTCAAGGGCTCGGGCGTCGGTGGACGCATCCGCAAGGAGGACGTGCTCAAGGCCGCCGAGTCGGCGACGAGCGCACCTGCGGCCGCTGCTGTGGCCCCGGCTGCGCCCACGCTCGAGGTCTCGCCGCTGCGCGGCACCACCCAGCCGATGTCGCGTCTGCGCAAGGTTCTCGCCGAGCGCGCCGTCGCGTCGATGCAGGCCACCGCGCAGCTCACGACGGTCGTCGAGGTCGACGTCACCGACCTCGCGACGTTCCGCGACGCCGTCAAGGGTGATTTCCAGGCCAAGACAGGTCAGAAGCTCTCCTTCCTGCCCTTCTTCGCCCTCGCGGCTGCGGAGGCGCTGCAGGCGTTCCCGGTCATCAACGCGACCGTCGACGGCGACCAGATCGTCTACCCGGCGAGCGAGAACCTCTCCATCGCGGTCGACACCGAGCGTGGCCTCCTCACCCCTGTGGTGCGCGACGCGGGCTCGAAGAACGTCGCGCAGATCGCGGCGGAGATCGCGGACCTGGCGGCCCGCACCCGTGAGAACAAGCTGAAGCCCGACGAGCTCGGCGGCGGAACGTTCACCCTCACGAACACCGGTTCGCGCGGAGCGCTGTTCGACACCCCCGTCGTCTTCCTGCCGCAGTCCGCGATTCTCGGCACGGGTGTCGTGTTCAAGCGTCCCGGTGTCGTGAAGGTCGGCGGCGTCGACGCGATCGCCGTGCGCTCGTACGTGTTCCTCGCTCTGTCGTACGACCACCGCGTCATCGACGGGGCCGACGCTGCGCGCTTCCTCGGAGCGGTGAAAGCTCGTCTCGAGGCCGCGGCGTTCCAGGCCGACCTCGGCATCTGACCCCACTCACGCTGGCTCTTGCGGTGCGTCGACGACGCTTCGCAAGAGCCAGCGTTGTCTGTCGTAGACGGCGGTGACGAGCTGGACGCCCGCCACGGATGCCGCGGTGACGCGCACAGCGACCACTCCCCCGTAGTCATCGATCACCTCGACGACGGCATCCGATGCATCGACCGGGCCGGGCGGCACATCGACCGCGCTCGCGGTGACGGCGGCGCGGCAGGACTCATCGCCGCATTCCCGCCGAAGGGCGAGGAGCGCCGCGACGGCCTCCGCCGCGGTGGTCGGGCCGACCGACGCCGCAGCGGCGGATGGCGAGGTCGGCGCCGACTCAGCGGTCGATATGGCGGTCGGTGTCGGATCGGCCGGAGTCAGGATGCTCGGCGTCGCCGTCGGGGCCTCGCGCGGCCACAGCAGCCCCAGCGCGGCGACCGCGCCTGCGGTCACCGCGGCGACGGCGACAAGTCGTCCGCGCGGAGCGCGCCGCGCCTCAGTTGATGTGAGAGGCGACCCGTGGGCCGTGTGCGGCGCCGTGAGCGAGACACTCGCGTGACGTGGTCGTCGTGCACGGCCGAGAGCGGTGCGTACCGCGCCGGCCCAGCCACGCACGTCACCGTCGACACCGGCGATGAGCGGGCTCCACCACGACGCACGGTGATCGTCGTCCTCGGGTGCGATCTGTGCGCGGTCTGATCGCGCGAGCGGAGTGTCGGCGTCCGGCAGTGCGGCAGGTGTCGCAGCGGCGAACAGCCGTTCCTCGATCGCGCGAAGGTCCTCGTCGTCGAGACGCCGGACGCGGCACAGAGCCGCGGCATCCGCCCACAGGCCGCCCGGGCCGCCGATGGCGGCGAGCTGCTCGATGACGTGGGCGCCGTCGGTCACCATTCCGTCGCCGGCGGAATGCACGAACACCGGGCGGCCGCTCGTCGTCACCCACCAGGATCCCGCGCACAGCTCACCATGGCCGCGGACATGCTCCGCATGGATGCCGCGCAGCACGCCGACGGCGATCGTCACGGCGGCACCGAGGCCCGCGTCGCCGACAGGCAGGGCATCCACGACAGTGCCCAGCGCACGGTCGCATGCGTCGACGAGGAGGTCGTGGCCATCGGGACGCCGCCGGATGTCGCGGAGGCCGAGAACGTGCCCGCCGTCCTCGTCACCTCCCCGCCAGTGCTCGCCGATAACGGCGGTGTCGACCACATGCAACGTCGCCCCGTCAACGTCGCGGGCCAGCGCGCCCGGCCAGGGTGCCCGGGGCGGAGCGACGAGGCGGAGGATCACGAGACGGTCGTCGAGCAGGGACATGCGGCAAGACTGCGCCCTCCGTACTCGGTGCCCACGCTCCGCGCGCGGAGTCGCGGCACGACCATGCCGGTCGGCGGGGTGGGGAGGAGGCGACGCGCCGGTAGGCTGTTCCGCATGGCACGCAGCACGTCTCCCGAGAAGCGCCCCGGCTTCCTCTCCCAGATCCAGACGCTCTTCCGGTTCACCCGCGAGGTGTACCCGTGGCTCGGATGGCTCATCGCGGGCGTGATCGTGCTCGGCATCCTCATCGGTGTCGGCGTCGGCTTCCTGATCCCGCCCGTCGCCGGGTGGAGCGTCATCCTCTGGGGCGTCACGGGTCTCATGTTCGGTGTGCTCGGATCCCTCATGACCATGACTCGGCTGTCGACGCGCGCGATGTACCAGAAGATCGACGGGATGCCGGGCGCGTCCGGTCACGTGCTCTCCACGGCGCTCGGACGCAACTGGCAGGGCGGCGAGTCGCCCGTCGGTGTCAACCCCCGCTCGCAGGATGCGGTCTTCCGCGCGATCGGACGCGGCGGTGTCGTCATCGTCGCCGAGGGTTCGCGCGGGCGGCTGACACGTCTGGTCGCCGATGAGAAGTCCAAGATCCAGCGCGTCGCATCGGGTGTGCCGGTCACAGTGCTCTACGTCGGCCACGGCGACGAGGACGTCGCGATCTCGAAGCTCGCCACGACCATCAAGCGCCTGCCGAAGGCGATCGACCGCGGCACGCAGGCGGCGGTCATCAAGCGTCTCGACTCGGTCTCGCGGGGGCTCTCGTCGCTGCCGATCCCGAAGGGCGTCGACCCGCTCAAGGCGCGGGCACCGCGCCCGCGCTGACCGGCGCACTCAGGCGTATCCGCAGGTGACGATCACCAGCGGATGATCCGATCACCAGCGGATGGTCATCGTGCCCGCGAAGACGTCATGCAGACCCCGGTGATCGACGTTCCAGATGAGCGCCGGAAAGAGCAGGAGCAGCAGTGCAGTGCGCACGACCGGGCGCCAGAGACCGATCCATCCGCCGGTCGCCTTCACGACCCGCAGGCCCACGAGCCGGTGCCCGGGGCTGCCGCCGATGGTCGGGATGAAGAGCACGTGGAGCAGGGCGAAGATGACGAGCGACGCGACCGCGCTGTAACGGAAGAACGCGAAGGAGATGAGCGCGGACAGCGCTGCGTCGATCGCGTACCCACCGAGCCGTCGACCGAACCGCGCGATACTCAGCCGGCCGGTCTCGGGAAGTCCGAGGCGCGCACCCGGATAGGCTGAAGTCGTCCGCTCATCACTCACGCCGACAGCCTAGACAGCGTCGCGTAACATGCCCGAAACATCCGAGATATCGCCGGGCAACGCCCCGTCGATAGTTTCGGATGCGTCCCGCCGGTGGCGGGCGGAACTTCCCGAATGCCCTACCTCAGGAGTCTCCATGTTCAGTGATTCATCCGAGGTGCTGAAGTTCATCAAGGACGAGGACGTCAAGTTCCTCGACATCCGGTTCACGGATCTCCCTGGTGTCCAGCAGCACTTCAACATTCCCGCTGCGACCGTCGATGAGGACTTCTTCACGGTCGGTCAGCTGTTCGACGGCTCCTCGATCCGCGGCTTCGCGAACATCCACGAGTCCGACATGCAGCTCATCCCCGACGTGTCGACCGCCTACCTCGACCCGTTCCGCGAGGCGAAGACGCTCATCATGCTCTTCGACATCTACAACCCGCGCAACGGTGAGATCTACGCGAAGGACCCGCGTCAGGTCGCCAAGAAGGCGGAGAAGTACCTCGCCTCGACCGGCATCGCCGACACCGCGTTCTTCGCCCCCGAGGCGGAGTTCTACATCTTCGACGACGTGCGCTACGAGGTGAAGCAGAACTCGAGCTTCTACGCCGTCGACTCCGAAGAGGGCGCCTGGAACTCGGGCCGCGTCGAAGAGGGCGGAAACCTCGCGAACAAGACCCCCTACAAGGGTGGCTACTTCCCGGTCTCCCCCGTCGACAAGCAGGCCGACTTGCGTGACGACATCTCGCTCAAGCTCATCGAGGCCGGTCTCATCCTCGAGCGTGCCCACCACGAGGTCGGCACCGGCGGCCAGGCGGAGATCAACTACCGCTTCGACACGATGGTGCATGCGGCGGACGACATCCTGAAGTTCAAGTACATCGTCAAGAACACCGCTCTCGAGTGGGGCAAGGTCGCGACCTTCATGCCGAAGCCGCTCTTCGGCGACAACGGTTCGGGCATGCACACCCACCAGTCGCTGTGGCTCGAGGGCAAGCCGCTGTTCTACGACGAGACCGGCTACGGCGGGCTCTCGGACGTCGCCCGGTGGTACATCGGCGGCATCCTGGCCCACGCGCCGGCGCTGCTCGCGTTCACCAACCCGACGCTGAACTCCTACAAGCGTCTGGTCAAGGGCTACGAGGCCCCGGTCAACCTGGTCTACTCGGCCGGCAACCGCTCGGCGGCCATCCGCATCCCGATCACGGGCACCAACCCGAAGGCCAAGCGCATCGAGTTCCGTGCGCCCGACGCCTCGGGCAACCCGTACCTCGCCTTCGCCGCCCAGCTCATGGCCGGTCTCGATGGCATCCAGAACCGCATCGAGCCGCACGAGCCGGTCGACAAGGACCTGTACGAGCTTCCCCCCGAGGAGGCCAAGAACATCCCGCAGGTCCCGAACTCGCTGCTCGACTCGCTCGAGGCGCTGCGTGCCGACCACGAGTTCCTGACCAAGGGCAACGTGTTCACGCCCGAGCTCATCGAGACGTGGATCGAGTACAAGATCGAGAACGAGATCAAGCCGCTGGCTGCTCGTCCGCACCCGTTCGAGTACGAGCTGTACTTCGGCGTCTGATCGGATGCCTCGCCGAAGGGCCCCGGACTGCACATGCAGGCCGGGGCCCTTCGGCGTTCCCGTGCCTGACGCGCCGGTAGCGGCCGGGTTCAGCCGTAGAAGAGGCGCTCGAACACCTGCCGTGCCCGGCGCGAGGTGCGCATCCAGTCCTCCTCGACGCGGGTCGCGGAGCCGGGCGGGTACTCGAGGAGGCGAGCGATGCCCTCGAGGCGCGCGCGATCGGTGGGCAGCACGTCGCTGGTCTGTCCGGAGAGCAGCGTGTTGGCCGACCGGAGACGCGACGCGAGGCGCCAGGCCTCGCTCAGCCGCTCGTAGGCGGGCCGCGGGATGAGTCCCTCGTCCACGGCGACCGATAGCGCGGCGAGCGTGGACGTCGTGCGGAGGGCGGGGAGCCGACCGGCGTGCTCGTGCTGAAGCAGTTGCACGAGCCATTCGACGTCGCTGAGTCCGCCCGGGCCGAGCTTGAGATGGCGCTCCGGCCGAACGCCCTGTGGGAGCCGTTCGCTCTCGACGCGCGCCTTGATGCGCTTGATCTCGCGCAGGCCCTGCACGTCGACATCGCGGGGGTAGCGCACCTCGTCGGCCACCTCGAAGAAGGCCGTGACCAGCTTCACGCTCCCCGCGACGCCGCGTGCGCGAAGGAGTGCCTGCGCCTCCCACGAGAGCGACCAGCGCCGGTAGTACTCCGTGTACGCGTCGAGCGACCGCGCCAGCGGGCCGTTGCGCCCCTCGGGGCGCAGATCGGCGTCGAGGTCGAGGGGTGCACGATGGTCCTCTGAGGAGGCGCGTAGCGCCGCGACGAGGCGCAGGGCGAGCTCGTGGGCGCGCTGCGGGTCGACCCCGTTCGGACGATAGACGTACATGACATCCGCGTCGGAGCCGAAACCGAGCTCGGCGCCGCCGAGGCGGCCCATCGCGATCACGGAGAAGTCGAGCGCGTCGTCCTCGGGAGGGACGACCTCGCGGCGCACGGCCCGGAGGGTCGCCTGGATCGCGACATCCGTGATCGTCGACAGTGCGGCCGCGATCTCATCGATCGTCAGGACGCCGAGCACCGCGCCCATCGCCGTGCGCAGCAGCTCGCGTCGACGCAGCGCCCGCACGGAGCGCATGGCTTCCTCCGTCTCGGGATGCCGCGTCTGGATGGCGCGCGCCTCGTCCTGCAGCGCGACGCCCGACCGCGGCCGCAGCAACGCGTTGTCGTCGAGCCAGGCGACGGACTCCGGGATCCACTCCATCAGCTCGCCGATATACCGGGAGCCGGACAGCACCCGGGTGAGTCGCTCCGCCGCCCCCGAGGAGTCACGCAGCACTCGCAGGAACCACGCGGTGTCGCCCAGTCGCTCACTCACCCGACGGAACGCGAGGAGGCCGTAGTCGGGGTCGACGCCGTCGGCGAACCAGCGCAGCATCACAGGCATGAGGTGGCGCTGGATCGTGGCCTTGCGACTGAGACCAGAGGTGAGCGCGGCGATGTGGCGCAGCGCCCCCGCCGGGTCGCGGAATCCGATCGCGGTGAGGCGGTCGTGCGCCTGCTCGGGCGACAGCGTGCGCTCCCCCTCGCCCAGCGAGGCGACCGCCGACAGCAGTGGACGGTAGAAGAGCCGCACGTGCACGTCTCGCACGTCGCGCTTGATGCGCTCCCACAGCTCCCAGATCTCCGCAGCCGACCCCGCCAGCCCACTCGTGCGGGCGAGCACACGACGCTCGTCCTCTTCCCGCGGCATCAGATGGGTTCGGCTCAGACGTCGCAGCTGCACGCGGTGCTCGAGCACCCGCAGCACCCGGTAGTCGGACACGAAGACCGCGGCATCCGCCCGCCCGATGTAGCCGCCGTCGACAAGCGCCGCGAGGGCGGGCAGTGTGCCGCGCTCGCGCACGGTCGCATCCGTCAATCCGTGTACGAGCTGGAGCAACTGCACCGTGAACTCGACGTCTCGGATGCCGCCGGGCCCGAGTTTGAGCTGGAACGGCACGTCGGCGGCGGGGATGTGCTCGGTGACCCGCTCGCGCATGCGCTGCACGCTGTCGACGAAGTTCGTGCGGGCGGCGCTCGACCAGACCTTGGGGGCGACCGCCTCGATGTAGCGTGCGCCGAGGTCCGGATCGCCGGCGATCGCGCGGGCCTTCAGCAGGGCCTGGAACTCCCAGCTCGACGCCCATCGGTCGTAGTACGACAGGTGGGATTCGAGCGTGCGCACGAGGGCGCCCTGCTTGCCCTCCGGACGCAGGTTCGCGTCGACCTCCCACAGGGGCGGCTCGATCTCCATGCTCGAGATGCCGCGCATCGTCTGCACGGCGAGACGGGTGGCGATGTCGACCACGCGGCTGCCGCCGAGCCGCTCGGTGGTGACGTCGTCCGCGTCGCCGACGAAGATGACGTCGACATCGGACACGTAGTTGAGTTCGCGCGCGCCGGTCTTGCCCATCCCGATGATCGCGAGCGCGACCGCAGCGACGTCGTCGCGGGGGAACATGGAAGCCGACAGCCGGGTGCGCGCGACCGCAAGCGATGCCTCCAGCGCCGCCCCCGCGGCATCCGCGAGTGCGGCAGCCACGAGATCGACATGGGCCGGTGCATCGGGGGTGAGCAGGTCGTAGGCCGCGATGCGGGCGAGGAGGGTGCGGTACCGCACGCGCAGCGCCACCCACGAGGCCTCTCCCCCGTCGGCGGCGAAACCGTCGACCGCCTCGACCGACGCGAGAAGCTCGTGAGTGAGCTCGGCGGCGTCCGGCACGGTCGGCTCCCGGCCGAGCAGGTCCGCGAGCTGCGCAGGTCGGCGGAAGTAGAAGTCCGCGAACCCCTCGGAGGCACCCGTGAGCGCCCAGAGCGCGGCCGCGCCCCGGTGATCGGTGAGCACGGGCGCGACCGCGGCGGCATCCCGCCGGGCGACGCGCAGAATGCCGGTCAGCGCCGCATCCGGGTCGCCGACCGTGACCACACCCGAGAGGATCGCATCACGATCGATCCCGCACAGCAGCGCAAGCTCGTCGAGAGCCGCCTCTGCGGCATCCACATGGCCGAAGCCGTAGCGGACGAGGTCGGTGCGCGTGTGCGACCGGTCGGACGTGGCCATCGGCCCGTCAGAGCATCTCGAGGTTGCTCTTCAGCTCGAAGGGCGTGACCTGCGAGCGGTAGCCCTGCCATTCCTTGCGCTTGTTGAGCAGCACGTAGTTGAAGACCTGCTCCCCCAGCGTCTCGGCGACGAGCTCGGACTCCTCCATGAACCGCAGGGCCTGGTCGAGGCTCGTCGGCAGCGGCGCGTAGCCGAGGGCGCGGCGCTCAGAGTCGCTGAGCGACCACACGTTGTCCTCGGCCTCCGCCGGCAGCTCGTACTCCTCCTCGATGCCCTTCAGGCCCGCCGCGAGCAGCAGCGCGAAGGCGAGGTACGGGTTCGCGGCCGAATCGAGCGCACGGTACTCGACACGCGAGGACTGACCCTTGTTCGGCTTGTACAGCGGAACGCGCACGAGGGCGGAGCGGTTGTTGTGACCCCAGCAGATGAAGCTGGGGGCCTCGTCGCCACCCCACAGCCGCTTGTACGAATTCACGAACTGGTTGGTGACGGCCGAGATCTCGTTCGCGTGACGCAGCAGCCCCGCGATGAAGTGTCGGCCGACCTTCGAGAGCTGGTACTGGGCGCCCTCCTCGTAGAAGGCGTTCTGATCGCCCTCGAAGAGTGAGATGTGCGTGTGCATGCCCGATCCGGGCTGTCCGCTCAGCGGCTTCGGCATGAACGTCGCGTAGACGCCCTGCTCGATCGCCACCTCCTTGATCACCGTGCGGAAGGTCATGATGTTGTCGGCCGTCGTCAGTGCGTCGGCGTAGCGCAGGTCGATCTCGTTCTGACCGGGGCCGCCCTCGTGGTGGCTGTACTCGACCGAGATGCCGAGGTCTTCGAGCATGCGCACCGACCGCCGACGGAAGTCGTGCGCCGTGCCGCCGGGCACGTTGTCGAAGTAGCCGGCCGAGTCGACGGGCTCGGGTCCGTCGGGGCCGTACGACGACGACTTGAGCAGGTAGAACTCGATCTCGGGGTGCGTGTAGAACGTGAAGCCGGCGTCGGCGGCCTTCGCCAGCGCACGCTTGAGCACGTGACGCGGGTCCGCGACCGCGGGCTGTCCGTCGGGCGTCGTGATGTCGCAGAACATGCGCGCCGTCGGGTCGACCTCGCCCCGCCATGGCAGGATCTGGAACGTCGTCGGGTCGGCGTGCGCCAGCAGATCCGACTCGTACGAGCGGGTGAGGCCCTCGATCGCAGAGCCGTCGAAACCGAGGCCCTCGCTGAACGCGCCCTCCACCTCGGCCGGGGCGATCGCCACCGACTTCAGGGTGCCGATCACATCGGTGAACCAGAGGCGGACGAACTTGACGCCGCGCTCCTCGATCGTGCGCAGCACGAAGTCCCGCTGCTTGTCCATCGCGTGCCTCTCCTCGGACGAGTGTGTGCGTCCAGCCTATTTCGTCCGGAGCCCCGTGCGACGCACCTCAGGCGTCGTCGCGCGCGTCGTCCTCGGACCACTTGCGGGAACGCTCCGCGATGATCTCCGGAGCGCGCGCCGCCTCCTCTGCCGTGGCGAAGGGACCCGCGCGGTCGACCGCGGGCGAGAGGAGTCCGTGCTCGACCTGCTTGGTGGTCAGGTTGTACCAGTAGCTGTTCTCGTCGTCGCTCACGGGTGCCCTCCTCGGCGTCACGTTGGTCCGATCCTACTGAGCACCCCTGTCGGCATGGATAGGCTTCACGCATGGCTACAGAGAAGTCGCGCGCAGTCGGAATCGACATCGGTGGAACGGGTATCAAGGGCGGTGTCGTCGACCTGGTCGCCGGCGAGCTGGTGAGTGAGCGCATCAAGGTGCCCACGCCCAAGGGCGCGGAGCCGAAGGACGTGCTCGCCGCGGTGCAGCAGGTGCTCGAGACGCTCGAGGTGAGTGGCTCCGACCTCGAGCTCGGCGTCGCGTTCCCGGCCATCGTCAAGAACGGTCGCACGCTCTCGGCGGCGAACGTCGCCGAGACCTGGATCGACTTCCCGGCAGAGGAATTCTTCGAGCAGGGGCTGGGGCGCGGCATCCACTTCGCCAACGACGCGGATGTCGCGGGCCTCGCAGAGGTGCGCTACGGCGCCGCCCGTGACGCGAAGGGCCTGACGATCCTCACGACCCTCGGCACCGGAATCGGCACCGCGCTGCTCTACAACGGCGTGCTCATCCCGAACTCGGAGCTCGGCCACATCGAGCGCAAGAACCACCGCAAGGACGCGGAGTTCTACGCGGCGTATTCGGCGATGGAGCGCGACGAGCTGACGTGGAAGAAGTGGGCCAAGCGCCTGCAGTGGTACTACTCCCACCTCGAGGCGCTCTTCAGCCCCGACCTGTTCGTCGTGGGCGGCGGCGTCTCCAAGCACGCGGACGAGTTCCTGAGCCTGCTGAAGCTGCGCACTCCGATCATCCCGGCGGTGCACCAGAACAACGCCGGCATCATCGGCGCGGCTTCGCTCGCCCTGGACTGATCGGCGCTGATCCGGCGTATCGGCGGGCGAATGGGCCGGCCGATACGCCGGGTTCTGTCCCGGGGGCGAACCCCGGTGACGGTCATCTCTCTCGGCGTCACGTTGCCGTGACGCTCCAGCGGCCTACCCGGGGACTCGGCGGGCCGCGTCAACATCCCCTGTCTGGCCTTGCTCCGGGCGAGGTTTACCGTGCGGGGCGCGTCACCGCGCCCCCGGTGGTCTCTTACACCACCCTTTCACCCTTACCGGCTGCTGCCGGCGGTCTGCTCTCTGTGGCACTGTCTCGCGGATTGCTCCGGGTGGGTGTTACCCACCGCCCTGCCCTGCGGAGCCCGGACGTTCCTCGGCGCGGTCTCCCGCGACGCGACCGTCTGGCCGACCCATTCGCGTCTTGGATTCTACCGGCGCCGACCTCTTACGACTTCCCCGCGTCGGGGGCGATGCGCACGTCGAGCGGGAAGTCGATGGGGAACTCGCCGAACAGAAGGCGGCCGGCGCGGGCCGCGGCATCCGTCACGATCGCGGCGACCTGGTCGGCAAGTTCGGCCGGCGTGTGCACGATGATCTCGTCGTGCAGGAAGAAGGCGATGTGCGGTGCGCCCGACTGGGCAGGACCGGATGCCGCGGCTTCCGCGCCGGGCGCCGTGAGCGCGAGCAGTGACCGCCGCGTCTCGGCGAGCCAGCACAGCGCCCATTCCGCGGCGGTGCCCTGCACGACGTAGTTGCGGGTGAACCGCCCGCGGTCGCGGGCTCGTCGTCGAGCCTGCTGCTCGGTGGCCGCGTCGGTCTCGTCGAGCGAGGCCTCGAACTGGGAGCGGGTGAACGCGGATCCGGCGGGTGGCGAGGTGCGGCCGAGCCAGGTGGAGACGACACGCCCCTCCTCGCCGGCCACGGCGGCGTCGTCGACGAGCCGCATCGCGGCGGGGAACGCGCGGCGCAGGCGCGGCACGAGGCGGCCGCTGTCGCCGGTCGTTGCGCCGTACATCGCACCGAGCACGGCGATCTTCGCCTCTTGGCGGGTGGTCACGACTCCGGTGCGCACGATGCCGGCGTACAGGTCGGTGCCCGCGGCCGCACGCGCCATCGCCCGGTCGCGCGACATTCCGGCGAGCACCCGCGGCTCGAGCTGGGCGACGTCGGCGCTGACGAGCAGCCAGCCGGGATCGGCGCGCACCGCGGGGCGCAGGGACCGCGGGATCTGAAGCGCGCCGCCGCCGCTCGAGGCCCAGCGTCCCGTGACGACGCCGCTCGGCACGTAGACGGGCCGGAAGCGGCCGCCGTGCACCCACGTCGCGATCCAGCTCTCGCCGTTCGCTGTGAGCAGCCGCATCAGGCGCTTGTACGCGAGCAGCGGGGCGACCACCGGATGGTCGAGGTCCTCCAGCTCCCATTTGCTGGTCGACGAGACGGCGAGTCCCGCCCGATGCAGGGCGCGCAGCAGGCGCGGCGGGGAATCGAGCGCGACGTCGGGATCGTCGAGGGCGGTTCGCACGGCGGCGGCCGCGGCATCCACATGGCGCCTGCTGCCCCCGACCCGCTCGCCCAACGTCTCGTCGAGCAGCCTCGTGTGGGTGGCGACGTCCCACGGGAGGCCGGCTGCCCGCATCTCGGCGGCGACGAGCGCTCCCGTCGATTCCGCGACGGCGAGGAGTCTCAGCCGGCCGGATGCCGCGTCGAGCGCGGCCAACTGCGCGGCGAACTCCCGGTGGCCGCTCGCGAGATCCGTCGGCGCAACGCGCGCGGCGATCGTCTCGACCTCGAACAGCGCCTCGCGGGAGTCGGGCGCCTCCTCCCAGGCCGCGGGCGCGGACCACGCGGCATGCGTCGGCAGCCGTGCGGACTCGGGCACCGACTCGGCGGTGCGCAGAATCGCCCGTACCGCGCGGAGATCGTGCACCCGCCGCACGCGCACGCCGGCGGCCAGAAGCGGCGGATACCAGCGCGCCGTGTCGCTCCACACCCAGCGCACGTCGTCGGTGTGCGTGCGCGCCAGTTCGATCAGTCCCCCGGACGTCACGCCCGCACGAGAGATCTCGGCGCCCGCGCCATCGAGCTCGACGACAGCGATCTCCCCGTCCTCGTCCGTGCCGACGAGTCGCCACGCCGGTGACGGCTCAGACGCGGACATGCGTCCGCGTCGGGCTCACAGCCCGGA
>NZ_MKSL01000017.1:306824-344922 GCF_001897265.1 Microbacterium sp. 71-23 | reverse complement strand
TTCTGCACCGCCGCCTCCGCGCCCGCTGCGGCCTCGAGGGTGTCCCGCTCGTCGACGAGCGTCGCCACGATCGCCTCGGCGTCGGCCACCGCCGCAGCCGCGGACTCGACGCGCTCCATCGCCTCGAGCTCGGCGTCTTCGAGCGTGCGGGTGCGGCGGGCGAGCGAGTCGAGCTCGCTCTCGAGCGCCTGCGCGTCCTTCGGGTTGGTTGACGCGGCGAGACGGGCCTCGTCGCGTGCGCGGCGCTCGGAGACGACCTTCACGTCGGCCTCGATGCGCGCGACCTCGAGATCGGCGTCTTCTTTGGCCCCCAGCAGATCGGTGACGACACGGGATGCCGCGGCGACCTCACCCTGCAGAGCGGCGAGGCGAGGCGCCTGTGCCGGCTTGGAGAGCGCGTGCACGGCCTGCCGGATGCGGATGTCGAGGTCGACGACGTCGAGGAGGGCGCGTTGGTCGGCGGGTCGGGCTTTCACCCTCTCAACCTACGGCAGACGGGCGACGTCGCGACCGGAAGTGGGCCCTGCCGGGATCGAACCGACGACATCCACGGTGTAAACGTGGCGCTCTACCAGCTGAGCTAAAGGCCCTCGGGGCCGAGTGTACGAGACATCCGCTCTTCGTGCGGCTCGATCGGAGGGTGCGGGGGCGCGCTGGCACCGGTGCCGCCGATCTTCGTCTGCGGCGGCGCTAGGCTATCCGTCGGCGTTGTAGACCGCGGACAAAGCCGCCGGTCTCGGTGATCTGATCTGGCACGACCTGCCAGCCCGACGAAAGGTGCCTCGTGACTGTTCACGACCAGGATCCCTACTCGCAAGGCCCCCTCGACAGCGACCCTGAAGAGACGTCCGAGTGGCAGGAATCCCTGCAGCAGCTCGTCGACGCCAAGGGTCACGGTCGCGGGCGCGAGATCATGCTCAGCCTGCTGAAGACCTCGCGAGAGCTGCACCTCGGCGTTCCGACGGTGCCGACCACCGACTACATCAACACGATCGCGCCCGAGAACGAGCCCGAGTTCCCCGGCGACGAGGAGATCGAGCGCCGCTATCGCGCGTGGATTCGCTGGAACGCAGCCATCACCGTGCACCGCGCGCAGCGTCCCGGCATCGGCGTCGGCGGCCACATCTCGACATATGCGTCCTCGGCGGCGCTGTACGAGGTGGGTTTCAACCACTTCTTCCGCGGCCAGAACCACCCCTCGGGCGGCGACCAGATCTTCTTCCAGGGCCACGCCTCCCCCGGCATGTACGCCCGCTCGTTCCTCGAGGGACGCCTCACCGAGCAGCAGCTCGACGGCTTCCGCCAGGAGAAGTCGGCGTTCCCCAACGGTCTCCCCTCCTATCCGCACCCGCGCCTCATGCCGGAGTACTGGCAGTTCCCGACCGTGTCGATGGGCCTCGGCCCGATCAACGCGATCTACCAGGCGATGACCAACAAGTACCTCACCAACCGCGGCATCAAGGATGTCTCCGAGTCCCACGTGTGGGCGTTCCTCGGTGACGGCGAGATGGATGAGGTCGAGAGCCGCGGTCAGCTCCAGGTCGCGGCCAACGAGGGCCTGGACAACCTGACCTTCATCGTCAACTGCAACCTGCAGCGCCTCGACGGCCCCGTGCGCGGCAACGGCAAGATCATCCAGGAGCTCGAGAGCTTCTTCCGCGGCGCCGGCTGGAACGTCATCAAGGTCGTGTGGGGTCGCGAATGGGACGACCTGCTCGCCCGTGACAGCGACGGCGCGCTGCTCAACCTCATGAACATCACGCCCGACGGCGACTACCAGACCTATAAGGCCGAGAACGGCGCCTACGTGCGCCAGCACTTCTTCGGTCGCGACGAGCGCACCGCCGCCCTGGTCAAGGACTACAGCGACGAGCAGATCTGGAACCTCAAGCGCGGCGGTCACGACTACCGCAAGGTCTACGCCGCGTTCAAGGCCGCCGTCGAGCACAAGGGCCAGCCCACCGTCATCCTCGCCAAGACCATCAAGGGCTACGGCCTCGGTCCGCACTTCGAGGGCCGCAACGCGACCCACCAGATGAAGAAGATGACCCTCGACGACCTGAAGCTGTTCCGCGACGCGATGCACATCCCGGTCACGGACGCGAAGCTCGAGGAGAACCCGTACCTGCCCCCGTACTACAACCCGGGACCGCAGGACGAGACCATCCAGTACCTGCTCGAGCGCCGCCGGGCCCTCGGCGGATACCTGCCGGAGCGCCGCTCGCACCACGTCGGCATCGAGCTGCCGGGCGACGCGGCCTACGCGCTGCCGAAGAAGGGTTCGGGCACCCAGGAGATCGCCACCACGATGGCGTTCGTGCGTCTGCTGAAGGACCTGCTCCGGGTCAAGGACTTCGGCAACCGCATCGTGCCGATCATCCCCGACGAGGCGCGCACCTTCGGCATGGACGCGTACTTCCCGACGGCGAAGATCTACAACCCGAACGGCCAGAACTACACGTCGGTCGACCGCGAGCTGCTGCTGGCCTACAAGGAGAGCCCGCAGGGCCAGATCGTCCACGTCGGCATCAACGAGGCCGGCGCCCTCGCCGCCTTCACCGGTGTCGGCACCTCGTACGCGACGCACGGCGAGCCGCTCATCCCGGTCTACGTGTTCTACTCGCAGTTCGGCTTCCAGCGCACCGGCGACGCGAACTGGGCCGCGGGCGACCAGATGGCGCGCGGCTTCGTGGTCGGCGCCACCGCCGGTCGCACCACCCTCACGGGTGAGGGCCTGCAGCACGCCGACGGCCACTCGCACCTGCTCGCGGCCACGAACCCCGCCACGGTCTCGTACGACCCCGCCTACGGCTACGAGATCGCCCACATCGTGCGCTCCGGCATCGACCGTATGTACGGCGGCAGTCACAGCGACCCGAACGTCATGTACTACCTGACGGTCTACAACGAGCCGATCGTGCAGCCCGCCGAGCCGGCGGATGTCGACGTCGACGGCATCGTGCGCGGCATCCACCGCATCTCCACCGTCGCGACGGAGGGCGCCGCGCACGCGCAGCTGCTCGCGAGCGGTGTGGGCGTGCCGTGGGCGCTCGAGGCGCAGCAGCTCCTGAAGGACGACTGGGGTGTGGGCTCGGATGTGTGGTCGGTCACCTCGTGGACCGAGCTGCGCCGCGACGGCCTCGCCGCCGACGAGCACAACTTCCTGCACCCCGACGAGGAGCCGGTCACGGCGTACCTCACGCAGAAGCTCGCCGGAACGCCCGGCCCGGTCGTCGCGGTGAGCGACTTCATGCACGCCGTGCAGGACCAGATCCGTCCGTGGGTGCAGCACAACTTCTGGACGCTCGGCGCCGACGGCTTCGGCTTCTCCGACACGCGTGCCGCGGCACGACGCTTCTTCAAGATCGACGGACCGTCGATCGTCGTGCGTGCCCTCCAGGCGCTCGCGGCCGAGGGTGCGGTCGATCGTGCGCTGGTCGGTCAGGCGATCCAGAAGTACCGTCTGCACGACGTGACCGCGGGCACGACGGGCAACGCCGGCGGCGAGAGCTGACCGACGTGCCGGCGACGCCGCCCGGACACGAGCTGCCCGTCGACAAGTCGGGGACCCTTGCGTGGCTGCGCAAGGTCTCCGGCGACCTCGCCACGGCGACGCTCACCCGGCTCGAGGCGACGCTTCCGTGGTACTCCGACATGCCGCCGGCGCGGCGCTCGGCGGTGGGCCTGGTCGCTCAGGCCGGCATCACCTCGTTCATCCAGTGGTACGACGATCCGAAGTCGACCCCCTGGATCGCGTCGGACATCTTCGCCGCCGCGCCGCGGGAGCTGCTGCGCAGCGTGAGCCTGCAGCAGACGCTCCAGTTGATCCGGGTCACGGTGGAGGTCACCGAGGAGCGCATCGCCGACAAGGACTCGCGCCTGCGCGAGGCGGCGCTGCTCTACTCGCGCGAGGTCGCGTTCGCGGCGGCCGACGTCTACGCCCGCGCCGCCGAGGCGCGGGGGCTCTGGGATGCGCGCCTCGAGGCGCTCGTGGTCGACTCGATCCTCAGCGGCGAGGCCGACGACGAGCTGCCGAGCCGTATCGCGGCCCTCGGCTGGCACGGGCACGGCGAGGTCGCGGTGCTCGTGGGCACGACGCCCCCGCAGTTCGACGTCGACCAGTTGCGCCGCATGGCGCGCAAGCTCGGTGTCGACGTGCTCGTGGGCGTGCAGGGCTCGCGGCTCGTGCTCGTGATCGGTCGCAGCGAGGCCGGCCAGCGCACGGGTGAGGATGTGGCAGACCTCCCGTTCCCCGAGATCGCCCGGCGCCTCGAGCCGGGATTCGGCACGGGGCACCTGGTGCTCGGCCCCACGGTGCCGGCGCTCGTCGACGCGAGCCAGAGCGCCCGCGCGGCCCTCGCCGGGTTCGCGGTGGCCGGCGCATGGCGCAACGCGCCGCGGCCGGTGGACGCCGACGATCTGCTGCCCGAACGTGCCCTCGCGGGCGACCCGCTCGCCAAGCGCACGCTCGTCGAGAAGATCTACCGTCCGTTGAAGGCCCACAGCTCCGATCTCGTGACCACGCTCTGGAGCTACCTCGACAACGGCCGATCGCTCGAGGCGACGGCTCGCGAGCTGTTCGTGCACCCCAACACGGTGCGCTACCGACTGAAGCGCGTCTCGGACGTGATCGGCTGGGACGCGACGGGTCCGCGCGAGGCGCTCATCCTGCAGACGGCGCTCGTTCTCGGGGCGATCGGCAGCGACGTCACGCGTCGCCGTGCCGGTGTTCCTCGGCGCGCATGAGCCACGTCGCTGTAGGGCGCGCACAAAGCATCCGGTCATCCTTGTGCGTACCTCGCCAGTGCGACGCCCGGTTCCTTGGCAGGATGGAACGGTGATCATCGCGGTGTTCCCCGGTCAGGGTTCGCAGACCCCCGGCTTCCTCAGTCCTTGGCTCGAGCTCGACGGCGCGACTGACCGGTTGTCGTCGTTCTCGGAGGCGGCGGATGTCGACCTCGCCGCCGCCGGCACCGAGTGGGATGCCGACGCGATCCGCGACACTCAGGTCGCTCAGCCGCTCATCGTCGGCGCGAGCCTTCTCTCCTACGCCGCCTTCGTCGAGGCGGCGGGCACCACGCCCGCGGGTGTGGCCGGTCACTCCGTCGGTGAACTGGCCGCCCTCGCCGCGGCAGGCGTGCTCTCCCCCGTCGACGCACTCACTCTCGCGGGCGTGCGGGGTCGTGCGATGGCGGATGCCGCGGCCCAGACGCCGACCGGCATGAGCGCCATCCTCGGGGGCGACGAAGCCGCGGTGCTGGCGCGTCTCGCCGAGCTCGACCTCACCCCGGCCAACCACAACGGTGCCGGCCAGATCGTCGCCGCCGGCGCCCTCCCCGCCCTGGCAGTCCTCGCCGAGGCGCCGGTGCCGGCGACGCGGGTCATCCCGCTCCAGGTCGCCGGCGCGTTCCACACGTCCTACATGGCCCCGGCCGTTGACGCGCTGCGGGAGGCCGCGGCATCCGTCGCGGTGAGCGACCCGCAGACTACCCTCTGGACGAATGCCGATGGCACCGTCGTCGATGACGGTCCCCGGGCGGTCGAGCTGCTCATCGGACAGGTGGCCTCCCCCGTGCGCTGGGATCTGTGCATGGCCTCGTTCGCCGAGGCGGGCGTGACGGGCATCATCGAATTCGCGCCGGCGGGAACGCTCGTCGGCCTCGCCAAGCGCGCGCTGCGCGGAGTGCCGTCGGTTGCCGTCAAGACACCCGACGACCTCGACGCCGCCGTCGCGCTGCTGAAGGGATCCGCCGCATGAGCGCACCCGTGCTGAAGCAGGGCAGCGGCCCCGCGTTCACCCGCATCTACTCGTACGGGGCCGCCCGTGGCGAGAACGCGGTGCCGAACGACGATCTGGTCGCCGCGATCGACTCGAGCGACGAGTGGATCCGCCAGCGCACCGGCATCATCACGCGGACGCGCGCGGTGCACGGCACGAGCGCGACCGATCTCGCCACCGCGGCCGGCCGTGAGGCGATCGAGCGTTCCGGAGTACCGGCCGACCAGATCGACCTCGTCATCGTCGCGACCATCAGCAACTCCCGCCAGACCCCGTCGATGTCGGCCGTCGTCGCCGACCGCGTCGGAGCGAACCCGGCGGCGGCCTACGACTCGAACGCCGCGTGCGCCGGATTCGCCTACGGTGTCGCCCAGGCCGATGCACTCATCCGCACCGGCGGGGCGCATTACGCCCTGGTCATCGGCGCCGAGAAGCTCTCCGACGTCGTGGACCCGACGGACCGCAGCATCTCGTTCCTCCTGGGCGACGGCGCAGGAGCCGTGGTCATCGGACCGAGTGACTTCCCCGGCATCTCCCGCACCGTGTGGGGCTCCGACGGCTCCAAGGCCGACGCCGTCGGCATGAACGCGACCCTCACCGAGTTCCGTGACGGCGAGGCTGCCTGGCCGACGCTCCGTCAGGAAGGGCAGACGGTCTTCCGCTGGGCCGTCTGGGAGATGGCGAAGGCCGCGCGCCTCGCCCTCGAGGAGGCGGGGGTGGAGGCATCCGATCTGGCCGCCTTCGTGCCGCACCAGGCCAACATGCGCATCATCGATGAGTTCGCCAAGCAGCTGGGGCTGCCCGAGAGCGTGGTCATCGGCCGTGACATCGCGACGACGGGCAACACGTCGGCGGCATCCATCCCGCTCGCCACGCATCGTCTGCTCGAAGAGCACCCCGAGCTCAGCGGCGGCCTGTGCCTGCAGATCGGATTCGGGGCCGGGCTCGTCTACGGCGCGCAGGTGGTCGTGCTCCCGTGAGCGCCGCAGCGGCGCCCCTAAACTGATTCGCGGCCTTGCGGCTGCTGTCCACACCCCACAGAGAAGGAGAAACCCATGGCCCTTTCGACCGAAGAGGTCCTCGCCGGCCTCGCCGAGCTCATCACCGACGAGACGGGCATCTCGGCCGACGAGGTCGCGCTCGAGAAGTCGTTCACCGACGACCTCGACATCGACTCGATCTCGATGATGACCATCGTCGTCAACGCCGAAGAGAAGTTCGGCGTGACGATCCCCGACGACGAGGTCAAGAACCTCAAGACCGTCGGCGACGCAGTCACCTTCATCACCTCGAACCAGGCGTGAGTCCCGTCCGGTGGGGGCGTGAGCCCCCACCGGGAAGAACAGGAAGCAATATGACGTCCCCTCGCATCGTCGTCACCGGAATCGGCGCGTCGTCCCCCATCGGCGGCACGGCTCCCGACAGCTGGAACGCGCTCCTCGACGGCGCCAGCGGCGCCCGCTCGCTCGAGCACGACTGGGTCGCCCGCTACGAGCTGCCGGTCACCTTCGCGGCCGAGGCGCTCGTGCGTCCCGACACCGTGCTCGAGCGCCCGGTGGCCAAGCGTCTCGATCCGGCCTCGCAGTTCGCCCTCGTCGCCGCCCAGGAGGCCTGGGCCGACGCGGGTGCACCCGACGTCGAGCCCGAGCGTCTCGGTGTCGACTTCGCGACCGGAATCGGCGGCGTATGGACGCTGCTCGATGCGTGGGACACTCTGCGTGAGAAGGGTCCCCGTCGGGTCATGCCCATGACGGTGCCCATGCTCATGCCGAACGCTGCAGCGGGCAACCTGTCGCTCCACTTCGGCGCGCGCGCATTCGCCCGGACCGTCGCGAGCGCGTGCGCGTCGAGCACCGAGTCGATCGTCAACGCGGTCGAGCACATCCAGGACGGCCTCGCCGACATCGTGATCGCCGGCGGCACCGAATCGGCCGTTCACCCCATCACACTCGCCGCGTTCGCGTCGATGCAGGCGCTCTCGCGTCGCAACGACTCGCCCGGCACGGCGTCCCGGCCGGCGAGCATCGACCGCGACGGCTTCGTCATGGGCGAGGGGGCCGCGGCGCTCGTGCTCGAGCGTGAAGACCACGCTCTCGCTCGCGGAGCGAAGATCTACGCGGTCGTCGTCGGCGGCGGCGTCACCGCCGACTCGTACCACATCACCGCCAATGACCCCGAGGGTCGCGGCGCGGCGCGTGCCGTGCAGCAGGCGCTGGCGGCGGCGGGTGCGAGCCCCGACGAGGTCACGCACATCAATGCGCACGCGACATCCACCCCTGTCGGCGACCCGAACGAGTACCAGGCCCTGCGAGCGGTGTTCGGCGCCCGTATCGACGAGATCCCGGTGTCAGCCACGAAGGCGTCGACCGGCCACCTCCTGGGCGGCACCGGAGCCCTCGAGGCCATGTTCACGATCCGCGCGATCCAGGAGCGCATCGCGCCGCCGACGATCAACCTCACCGAGCAGGACCCGGAGGTGCCGTTCCGACTGTCGGGCAGCACCCAGGCTCTCGGCGCCGGCGACCAGCTCGCCATCAGCAACTCTTTCGGGTTCGGCGGTCACAACGCCGTCGTGGCGTTCCGAAACGTCTGACCACCGACACCACGAAGGCCCCCGGCACACTGCCGGGGGCCTTCGTCATGGTCGGGCATCGACCGCGTTCCCACCGCCGGGACGATTCACCGGCGCTCGGTAGTGGCGTGTCGTCTGCCCGGGGTCTGGGTCAGCCCACCTTGTGGAGCCACACGACCGGTACCTCGTCGCCCGCATGGCGGAACGGTTCGAGCTCCTCGTCCCACGCTGCTCCGAGAGCAACATCCAGCTCACGTCGCAACTCCGCCGCATCACCCAGCGACACCTCGAGGGCGTAACGCAGCCGGTCCTCGGGGACGACCACGTTGCCCGCAGCGTCGGTGGGCGCGAAGTGAATGCCGAGGTCCGGTGTGTGCATCCAGCGCCCGCCGTCCGTGCCCCGAGCCGGATCCTCGGTGACCTCGTAGCGCAGGTGCTCCCAGCCGCGTATCGCGCTCGCCAGAGCCGCGCCGGTGCCGGCCGGTCCCTCCCACGCGAATTCGGTGCGACGAGCGCCCGGCAGCACGGGCTGCGCGATCCACTCGAAGTTCAGCGCCTTGCCGAACACGCGACCGGCGGCCCACTCGAGGTGCGGGCACAACGCCTTCGGCGCGGAGTGGATGTAGATCACGCCGCGCGTCTGTGATGTCGCCATCGGTTCTCCATTCGTCAGGTGCGTCTTCCCCTACGACCTGACCGGAACGGTGGCTCTTCGGTTATGGGGTCATTATCACCCGGTCGGTGCCGGAATGACAAGACTGTGATTCGAGTGGGGCGGGTGGGACTTGAACCCACGATCGTCGGGTTATGAGCCCGCTGCCTTGACCAGCTTGGCCACCGCCCCGTGCGGCACGCCGCACCAGCGAGCCTAGTGGGAGCCGCCGCGCGGGATGGGCAGCTCCTGGCTGTCGCTGATGACCTGCGGATGGTTGCGGGCCAGCGAGAAGACGCCGTACACCGCGATCGCGCCGGCGACGACGAACCCGATCATCGGCCCGATGCCGGCGGTCGCTGCCTCCTGGAGGACGACGAGACCGATGAGCACGGCGACCATCGGGTCGATGACGGTGAGGCCGGCGATGACGAGGTCAGGGGGTCCCGCGGAGTATGCCGTCTGAACGAAGTAGGCGCCGAGGGCGACCGCGGCGAGGAGCGCGACGAGACAGGTGAGGGTGAGCCATTCGAAATCGCCCGCCTGCACTCGTTTGATCACGACCTTCGCGAGCGTCGCGACGAAGCCGTAGATCATTCCTGACGCGACGATGTAGAAGAGCGCGCGGCCACCGCGTCGACGCACCCAGATCAACCAGATCGCCGTGAGCGACCCGACCACGACCACGAGCAGTCCGAGGATGATGAGCAGCTCGCTGTCGGCGACGGGCTGCTCGGTCGCGACGAATGCGGCGATGGTGACGAAGACGAGGATGCCTCCCACGCACGCGATGATCGATCTCACTGATTTCAGGGTGGGTCGGTGGCCGGAGATGCGGGCGTTCAGCAGTGTCGTGATCACGAGTGACACCGCGCCGAGCGGCTGGACGATGATGAGCGGCGCGATCGCGAGGGCCCCGAGCTGGCAGAGGATCGCGAGTCCCAGCATCACGGTGCCGAGCACCCAGGAGGGGCGGCCGAGCAGTCGCAGCAGCTGTGCTCCGCTGAGCCCCGTGCTCGTGCCGCCGAGCGCGTGGTTGACCTTCACGACGCCGCGGTGCTGGTACTGCGCTCCGAACGACATGAAGACCGCGCCGAGCAGCGCCAACGGGATACCGAGGAGGATCGCGGGGTCGCGGAACACCCCGACGAGGTTGTTCGTGACGTCGTCGATGGAAAGCGGCACCGTCATCACCGTTCGACACTATCCCGAGACCGGCTCGATAGGCTCGAAGACGTGACCGTTCTGCCGATTCGCATCATGGGTGACCCCGTGCTCCACTCCCCCGCCGCCCCCGTCGACGAGATCACGGACGAGATCCGCACACTGGTGGCGGACATGTTCGAGACGATGGATGCCGCGCCCGGCGTGGGGCTTGCGGCACCGCAGGTGGGTGTCGGGCTGCGGATCTTCACGTACACCTACCAGGACGACGACGGCGCTCCGTGGCGCGGGGTGGTCATCAACCCGGTGCTGTGGATCTCCCCGGCCGAACCCGGCCAGCCGGACCCTGACGAGGAGTCCGAGGGCTGCCTGTCCTTCCCCAGCGAACGGTTCCCGCTGCGCCGCGCCGAGCGCGCCTTGCTGATCGGCACGGACCTGGAGGGCGCCGAGGTGCGCATCGAGGTGTCCGGATGGCGTGCGCGCATCCTGCAGCACGAGTTCGACCACCTCGACGGGGTGCTGTACGTCGACCGGCTGGATGACAGCGACTGGAAGACCGTGCAGAAGATCGCGAAGAAGCGCGGCTGGGGTCGTCCCGGTCAGTCGTGGACGCCCGGGATCGACCTCATCGAGGCCTGAACCTCGAGACGAGAAATCCCGCCTGCGTCGACCGACGCGGCGGGATCTTCTCGTGGCTCCCCGGCTTGGACTCGAACCAAGAACCTATCGGTTAACAGCCGATTGCTCTGCCAATTGAGCTACCGAGGAAGAGTCATCCCGAATCAGGACAACCCTGAGATCGTAGCAAAGGATGAGGCTGCGACGCGAACCGGGACGGGGTCAGCCGGCGTCGAGGAGACGCTGCCGCTCGACATCCAGATCGCGCAGGCGCAGCCTCACGGCACGCCCCTCCTCGGAGTCGGCCTGCACCCGCTGCATGGCACCGAGCAGCTCGCTCTTCGTGCGATCGAGGGTGCGCAGGCTCAGTCGCCTGGCGAGGTCCTGGGCTGACAACTGGGCGTGCAGAGCATCGCGTGCGGGGAACGTTCCCGTGAGCAGCTCGGCGGCGAGGGAACGGTACGGCTCACGCACCGCCTGCACCGCGGCGGCGGCCCATCCGGGGTGCGAGTAGTCCGGCATCGCCGCGACGACGCCGCGCACCGCGTCGAGGCCCGGAACGGTGAATGTGGTGTCGAGGGCGCGCCGTACGAGCTCGCCGTCGATCAGGTGCCCGTACTGCAGGAATCCCATCAGCGCATCACGCTCGAGCGCGGCATCCGCTGTGGTCGGCAGTGTCTGGAGGGTGATCCTCAGCTCGCTGGGGGTCTCGGCCGAGTGCGGGATGTCCTCCTGCTCGCGCTGCGCACCGACCGACCGCGACGCGCGCCGCACCGCACCGGACACCTCGCCGAGCTCGAGGCCGAGGCGTCGGGCGAGCACCTTCACGTAGCCCGGCTGCAGCGAGGGGTCACGGATGCCGGCGACGATCGGCGCCCCGGCGCGCAGAGCCCCCGCCCGCCCTTCGACGGTGCCGAGGTCGAAGCCGCGGATGCGCTGGTCGATCGCGAACTCGAACATCGGCACCTTCGACTCGATGATCGCGCGCACGGCGCCGTCGCCGCGGGCGAGGCGCAGGTCGCACGGGTCGAGACCGGGCGGAGCGACGGCGACGTAGGTCTGCGCGGCGAAACGCTTCTCGTCGGCGAACGCGCGCATGGCGGCGCCGACCCCTGCGTCGTCCGGGTCGAAGGTAAAGACGACCTCGCCGTGTGCCGAGTCGTCGCCCATCACGCGACGCAGGGCCGTGATGTGCTCCGAGCCGAACGCGGTGCCGCAGGTCGCGACCGCCGTGGTGATGCCGGCGAGGTGGCAGGCCATGACGTCGGTGTAGCCCTCCACCACGACGACCTGGCGCGACCGCGAGATGTCCTTCTTCGCGAGGTCGAGGCCGTACAGCACCTGCGACTTGCGGTAGATCGGGGTCTCAGGGGTGTTGAGGTACTTCGGCCCCTGGTCGTCGTCGTAGAGCTTGCGGGCCCCGAAGCCGACGACCTGGCCGGTGACATCGCGGATGGGCCACACCACGCGCCCGCGGAACCGGTCGTAGACGCCCCGCTGCCCCTGCGAGAGCAGACCGGCTGTGAGAAGCTCCTCGTCGCTGAAGCCCTTGGCGCGCAGCGCCTGCTGCAGGTTGCCCCACCCCTTCGGCGCGTACCCGACACCGAAGTGCGCGGCGGCTCCCGCATCGAACCCGCGGCCGCCGAGGAAGGCGTGCGCGGTCTCGGCCTCGGCGCTCTGCAGCTGCTCGCGGAAGTACATCGCGGCCGCGGCGCCCGCCGCGTAGAGCCGGGTGCGCCCGGAGGTCTCCACCGCGGGGCCCCCGTCCTCGTAGTGCAGCGCGTAGCCGAGCCGACCCGCGAGGCGCTCGACCGACTCGGTGAACGAGAGGTGGTCCATCTCCCGCAGGAACGTGTAGACGTCGCCCGAGGCGCCGCATCCGAAGCAGTGGTAGAACCCGTGCTGCGGCCGCACGTGGAAGCTCGGACTCCGCTCGTCGTGGAACGGGCAGAGCCCCTTGAGCGAGCCCACTCCCGCGGGCTTGAGCGCGACCCGCTCCCCCACGATGTCGGCGATGTTCGTGCGCGACTTGACCTCGTCGACGTCGGTCTGCACGATGCGGCCGGGCATCAGGCGAGTCCTGCTGGCGCGGGCCGCACCGGCGGCACCCACACGCCGAGTGAGGTGGGATCGAGCGGTGCGACGAGACGCTCATGCCAGGCGATCGCGAGCTGATCCGTGAGTCCCGCGACCTGGTCGACGACGACGCGGCGGCGAGCCGCGTCATCCGTCGCGGAGGTGAAGTCGCCTCGATAGACCGGCTCGAGCTGGTCGGGACGCTCCCACAGAGCCGACGCGAGGCGCTTCAGCACTCGCCGCTGTTCCTTGTAGAGCTCCTTGCGGCCATCGATCGAGACCACCGTCGCACCGATGATTCCTTTGAGCACCGCGATCTCGGCCTCGACGACCGCGGGCACCATGACCCGCGCCCGATAGCGCGTGAGGGATGCAGCGGGGTACGCGTCGCGCGTCGCCGCCGTCGCCGCCCGCGCGAAGCGCCCGATGAGATCGGACGTGAGGTTCTTGAGACCGGCCAGGTCGCGGCGGGATCCGTCGAACGTGGGCACCCACTCGGGGAGCCGGGTGAGCCGGTAGAGCGCGTCGGAGAGCGCATCGCGGGTGAGGTCGAAGCCGACCCACGCCTGGATCGCGTCGATCAGGGCCTCGTGCTCGTTCGGGGCGACGAGACGGCGCGGATCGAGGTAGCCGTTGACGATGGCGTCCTCGAAGTCGTGCACCGAGTATGCGATGTCGTCCGACAGGTCCATGACTTCGGCCTCGATGCACCGCACGCGGCCGGGCGCGCCCTCGCGGAACCAGCGGAAGACCGCCTCATCGTCGGGGTAGACGCCGAACTTGAGGCGACCGCCCGGGTCGGGCAGGGGATGTTCGTCGGTCCAGGGGTACTTGCAGGTCGCGTCGAGGCTCGCGCGGGTGAGGTTGAGGCCCGCGGAATGCCCCTCCTCGTCGAACACCTTCGGCTCGAGCCGGGTGACGATGCGCATCGTCTGCGCATTGCCCTCGAACCCGCCGATGTCCTCGGCCCAGTCGTTGAGGGCCCGTTCGCCGTTGTGTCCGAAGGGCGGATGCCCGAGGTCGTGGTTCAGGCAGGCGGTGTCGACCACGTCGGGCGCGAGGCGCAGGGCGAGGGCGAGCTCTCGACCGACCTGGGCGACCTCGAGCGAGTGGGTCAGCCGGTTACGGGCGAAATCCGCAGGGCTGGCAGGCGAGAGCACCTGGGTCTTCGCGCCGAGGCGGCGCAACGCCGCGGAGTGCAGCACCCGCGCCCGGTCGCGCGCGAAATCGTCGCGCTGCGAGCGGTGCTGCTCGGGGACGAAGCGCTCCGCGTCCCGATCGTCGTAGCCGCTCGGGCGCCCGAGGGCGACACCGAGCGCGGATGCCTCAGCCGCCACTGTGCTCCAGTTCGGCGTCGGCGAGGGCGCACGACTCATCGGCGGGGATCTCCCGGCTGTCGAGCCATCCGTCGGGCAGGGCGGGACGCTTCGGGGTTCCCGCGCGACCGCGCTGTCCCTCGGCGGCGGCTCCCGGATAGGGCGCGTCGAGATCGAGGGTCGCGAGCAGTGCATCGATCTCGTCGAGCGACGACACCGTCGCCAGCTGCGCGCGCAGCTCCCCGCCCACCGGATAGCCCTTGAAGTACCAGGCCACGTGCTTGCGGATGTCGCGGCATCCGCGGTCCTCGTCCTCGAAGAACTCGACCAGTAGTTCCGCGTGCCGGCGGAACGCGCGAGCGACGAAGCCGAGGGTCGCATCCACGGGCTCGCCGTAGGCCGCGTCTTCGCCGCCGAGCGTGCGGGCGAGGTCGCCGAACAGCCACGGTCGGCCGAGACAGCCGCGGCCGACGACGACGCCGTCGCATCCGGTTTCCGCCATCATGCGCACGGCGTCGTCGGCGCTCCAGATGTCGCCGTTGCCGAGCACCGGCACCGAACGGATCTCGTCCTTCAGACGCGCGATCGCGCTCCAGTCGGCGGACCCCGAGTAGAACTCCGCGGCCGTGCGCGCGTGCAACGCGATCGCCGACACCCCGGCGCGCTCGGCCGTGCGGGCGGCGTCGAGATAGGTGAGATGGTCGTCGTCGATGCCCTTGCGCATCTTCACAGTGACCGGCACGTCACCGGCGTTGCGGACGGCCTGGGTGACGATGTCGGCGAAGAGGTCCTTCTTCCAGGGGAGCGCCGCTCCCCCGCCCTTGCGGGTGACCTTGGGGACGGGGCATCCGAAGTTCATGTCGATGTGGTCGGCGCGGTCCTCGTCGACGAGGAGCTTCACGGCCGCGCCGACGGTCGCGGGATCGACTCCGTACAGCTGGATCGACCGCGGGGTCTCGGACTCGTGGTGCGTGATGAGCCGCATCGTCGTGGCGTTCCGCTCGACGAGCGCGCGCGTCGTGATCATCTCGCTGACGTAGAGACCTGCGCCGTACTCGCGACACAGCCGCCGGAACGCGGTGTTCGTGATGCCCGCCATCGGCGCCAGCACGACCGGGGCGTCGAGGGTGAGCGCACCGATCTGCAACGGCCGGGTGGCGGGGGCGATCGTGGTCACCCCGACATTCTCCCAGACGGCGACCCTCCCGCGGCCCGCCGCGCCTACGCTGGGCACATGGCCGCCACCGACAGCGCAGACCTGCGCAGCATCCCGTTCCTCGACGCCGAGGGGGCCGAGCGCACGCTCGCCGACTACGGCGACAAAGTCCTCCTCGTCGTGAACGTCGCGTCGAAGTGCGGACTCACCCCGCAGTACGAGGCGCTCGAGCAGCTGCAGCGAGAGTACGGCGAGCGGGGCTTCAGCGTCGTCGGATTCCCCTGCAACCAGTTCATGGGTCAGGAGCCGGGCTCGATCGAGGAGATCCTGGAGTACTGCTCCGCGACCTGGGGTGTGAGCTTTCCGATCAACGCGAAGATCAAGGTCAACGGACCGGGTGTCGCGCCGCTCTACAAGGCGCTGAAGAAGGCCAGGAACCCCGAGGGCGAGCGGGGACTCGTGCACTGGAACTTCGAGAAGTTCGTGCTCACGCCCACGGGAGACGTGCACCGTTTCCGTCCGTCGACGAAGCCCGACGACCGGGCGGTCGTGTCGGTCATCGAGGCGGCACTCCCCGCCTGATCTCGGCGACGGTCAGAGAGCCGATGCCGCGCCCCGCCGCTCCGCCCACACCTGGCGCGCGATCTGGGCGAACGCCTCCGGCGGCTGCGCGCCGCTGACGCCGTACTTGCCGTCGATGACGAAGAACGGCACGCCGTTGATGCCGTAGGCCTGGGCCTGCGCCTGATCGGCCCGCACGTCGGGCAGGTGCCGCTCGGTCTCGAGCGCGTCGCGCACGGCGTCGCCGTCGAGCCCGATCTCCGTCGCGAGGTCGACGAGGTCGTCGATACGTCCGACGTGGCGCCCCTCGGTGAAGTAGGCCGACATGAGGCGCTCCGCCATGTCGTGCTGGCGTCCGGCCTGCTTCGCGAAGTGCAGCAGCTCGTGCGCCTTCACCGTGTTCGTGTGACGCAGCAGGTCGAAGCGGTACTCCAGTCCCGCGTTCGCGGCCACGCCCGTCACGTTCGAGAGCATCTGCGAGACCTGGTCCCGCGGCATCCCCTTGTGTCCGGCGAGGAAGTCGATCTCGTCACCCTCGAAGTCCACGGGCGTGTCGGGAGACAGCTCGAACGAGTGGAACGTGACCGTCGTCACGGGCGCGTCGTCATCGGATGCCGCGTCCGCCAGTCCCTTCTCGAGGTTGCGCTTGCCGATGTAGCACCAGGGGCAGGCGATGTCGCTCCACACGTCGATCGAGATGGCGTCCGTCATGACGGGTGCAACGCCTGCGGCTTCGCCGACTATTCCCGCGCTGTGAGCAGGATTCACAGCGTCGTGTCGGGCGCGCCGGGAGCGCATATGTCAGCATGATGCGGGCCCGATGGGGATCGGGGTGGGAGAGAGGAACGGCATGGGTGCTCGCGCGCGCCGCCGCATAGGTCGCATCCTGTTCGCATCGACGGTCGTGATCGTCGCCGCAGCAGTTGTCGGCGCGGTCGTGGTAGCGGTGCAGACGCGCGCGCAGTGGTGGCCGACCGCGTTCTCGACTCCGGGCGGGATCGCTCCGTCCGCCTCGGCCACGCCGCTCGGGCCCGCTCTTCCCGCGCCGGCGCCGGTCGTGAATTCGGATCCTGCGCCGGGATCGCTCGTCACCACATGCGAGGGCGAGACGGTGCTGTCGGTCTGGGCCCACTACGACGATGACCTGATCTTCGCGAACCCGACGCTGCAGGGAGCGATCTCGAGCGGATTCTGCGCCCGGACGGCCTATGTGACCGCGGGTGACGGCGGCCTCGGTGCCTCCTACGTCAAGGCTCGTGAGTTCGGGATCCTCAAGGCGTACAACGTCATGCGCGGGAGCTCGGCCGAGTGGACGCAGTCCACCGTGACCCTCGCATCGGGAGTGCAGCTCACCCAGTACGTCCCTGTCGACGCGGCGAACGTCTCGGTGCTCTTCTTCCACCTGCCCGACGGGGGGCTGAAGGGCAAGGGCTTCCGGACGACCGGGTCCGTCACGATCCGGATGCTCCTCGACGGCCGCGTCGACAAGCTCACCCCGGTGGGCGGCGGTGATGCGGTGTCGGCGGTGAGTCTGCGGGACTCCCTGGCCGACCTCATCACGATGTTCCATCCCGCCATGGTGGGAACGCTGATCCCGAGCATTGCCGCGCAGGGTTGGCAGGGCGATCATCCCGACCACAGCACGGTGGGCACGTTCACCCGCGAAGCGGCGAAGAAGGCCGGGTACGACCTCGCCAAGATGCGCTACTTCGAGGGATACCCCGTGCATCTCCAGCCGGCCAACATCACCGGCGCAGCCCTGACGACGAAGCTCCTGGCGTACCGGGCGTACGCGGCCAACGACAAGATCATCGGCTGCGCCACCGACCAGGCGTGCCTCCAACGCCGCGGCTTCGGCGCCTGGGTGCAGCGTCAGTACTCGTTCACCGACGAGCAGCTCTTCCCGGGCGGCAAGACCATCCCGCTGTCCGAGAGCGCGAACGCGGTCGCCGTCGAGTACTGACCGTCAGGCGGTCGGGGTGTCGATCGCGCCACCGAACCGACGGTCGCGGGACAGGTAGAGTCCGATCGCCTGCCAGAGGTCGGTGCGTGAGAAGTCGGGCCAGAGTGTGTCGAGGAAGACGAACTCCGCATAGGCCGATTCCCACAGCAGGAAATTCGAGGTGCGCTGCTCGCCGCTCGAGCGCACGAACAGGTCGACGTCGGGCATGTCGGGCTGGTAGAGCCGCCGGCGGATGAGCTTCTCGCTGACGGCGCTCGGACGCACCCGCCCCGCGGCCACGTCGTCGGCGATGGAGCGCATCGCGTCGACCAGCTCCACGCGCCCCCCGTAGTTCACGCACATCGTCAGCGTGAGCACGTCGTTGTCACGGGTGAGCTGCTCGGCGAACTGCAGCTCGGAGATCACCGAGCCCCACAGGCGCGGCTTACGCCCGGCCCACCGCACCCGCACGCCCCACTCATTGAGCTGGTCTCGCCGGCGGTGCAGCACGTCGCGGTTGAACCCCATCAGGAACCGCACCTCGTCGGGTGAGCGCGACCAGTTCTCGGTCGAGAACGCATAGACCGAGAGATGTTTCACGCCGGCCTGGATGGCGCCCGCGACGACGTCGAGCAGCGCCGCCTCCCCTGCCTTGTGTCCCTCGACCCGCGTGAGGCCGCGGCGGTTCGCCCAGCGGCCGTTCCCGTCCATCACGATCGCCACATGGTTCGGCACCGATCCGGCGGGGAACGCCGGCGGGTGGACGCCTGTCCAGTCGATCGGACGGTACGCGACCGCATCCTTGTGGGTGAAGGGCTTCGGAGTCATCGCCCCGACTCTACGTGGGCGAGTGAGCGGATGCCGCGCTCGAGCTGCCACTGGGTGAACGCCGCGACCAGACCGGATGCCGCGGCGCGGTCGGCGTCGGACACCGCATCGACGACGTCCCACTCGCCGCGCAGCAGCGCACGCAACTGGGCGAGCACGTCGGCGGTGACACGCACGGAGCCGGCCGGTGCGCACGACGAGCAGAGCATCCCGCCGCCGTGCGCGAGGAACGACGAGTGCGGTCCGGGTCGTCCGCAGCGAGCGCAGTCGTCGAGGCCGGGCGACCACCCGGACATCGCGAGCGCCCGCAGCAGGTACGAATCGAGCACGCTGCGGGGGTGGTGGTCGCCGCGGCTCAGGGAGCGAAGGCCGCCGAGGAGGAGGATGTGCTGCTGCGGAGTCGCCTCGGCCTCTCCCAGCCGGTCGGCGGTCTCGACCATCGCGCTCGCGGCGACGTAGCGGTCGTAGTCGCCGACGATGTCGGCCCCGTAGGTGGCGAGACTCTCCGCCTGCTGGACGATGTCGAGCGTGCGGCCCTTGTAGATCTGCACGTCGGCGACCATGAAGGGCTCGAGCCGCGCGCCGATGCGCGAGGACGTGCGGCGCACCCCCTTGGCGACCGCGCGGATGCGCCCGTGCTGCCGACCGAGGAGGGTGACGATGCGGTCCGCCTCCCCCAGTTTCTGGGTGCGCAGGACCACGACCTCGTCGCGGTAAGTGGGCACGCATCGATTATCGTCGCGCCTTGCGACAATGGACGCGTGACCGAGCCGACCTTCACCATCCCGCTCTGGGCCGATCTGCTCGCCGTGGGTCTCGGCGGAGTTCAGGGGGCCTTGTTCGCCTCCGGTTTCCGGGGGCAACGACGTCTGGACCTGCTCGGTGTGGCCCTGATCGGAATCCTCATGGGCATGGGCGGCGGTCTCATCCGCGATCTGCTGCTGAACGTCACGCCCGCTCCGCTGCAGACCAACTGGTATCTGCTGATCGGCGTCGGCGCGGCGCTGCTCGGGATGTTGCTCGCCGGGCCGTTGCAAAAGCTCAACTCTGTGATCGTCACGCTCGACGCCCTGGTGATCGGGCTCTTCGGTGCCTTCGGAACGACGAAGGCGCTCGGTCTCGGGCTGCCCGTCGTGCCGGCGATCTTCGTGGGCGTCTGCTCGGCGGTCGGCGGCGGTGTGCTGCGCGACGTGATGATGGGGCTCCCGGTGGCGATCATGCACGTCGGGTCGCTCTATGCGGTCGCGGCCGGGGTGGGCTGCACGACGGTCGTAGCGCTCAACGCGTTCGGTGTGCCGATCGTCGGATCCGCAGTCGCCGGATTCCTCGTGACGGCGGTGATCCGTATCCTCGCCGTGATCTTCGATCTGTCGCTGCCCGAGCAGCACATGCTCTACAGGCGAAAGGTCGCCGTCGAGACATCCGCTATTCCGATCGTGCGACCGGAGAGCGACTGACCCGACGGCGACCCCGGGTCACACCGCGGTGAGGGCGCCCTCGCGCTCGCGGGCGCGGATGGCGCGGTTCACCGCCGAGACGATGGCCTTCAGCGAGGCGGTCGAGATGTCGCCGTCGACGCCGACGCCCCACAGGCGCTCCCCGTCGATCTGCAGCTCGACGTAGGCCGCCGCCTGGGCGTCCCCGCCGGCGCTCATCGCGTGCTCGACGTAGTCGTAGAGCGTGACGTCGAAGCCGCGCTCGTGCAGCACGGCGAGGAAGGCCGCCACCGGTCCGTTGCCGATGCCGTCCGCCGCGGTGCGCTCCTCGCCGTCGCGCAGCGTGACGTCGAGCCGCAGCTGACCGCCCACATCGCTCTGCGTACGCGTCGACAACAGCTCGAAGCGGCCCCAGCGCTCGTCGGCGGCATCCGCCGGCAGGTACTCGTCGCGGAAGATCTCCCAGATCTGGGAGCTCGTGAGCTCGCCACCCTCGGCATCGGTCTTCGCCTGTACGACGCCCGAGAACTCGATCTGGAGCTTCCGGGGCAGGTCGAGCGCGTGGTCGCTCTTGAGCAGGTAGGCGACGCCGCCCTTGCCCGACTGCGAGTTCACGCGGATCACCGCCTCGTACGAGCGGCCCAGGTCCTTCGGGTCGACGGGCAGATACGGCACGGCC
Source organism: Microbacterium sp. 71-23 (assembly GCF_001897265.1). NCBI lineage: Bacteria > Bacillati > Actinomycetota > Actinomycetes > Micrococcales > Microbacteriaceae > Microbacterium > Microbacterium sp. 71-23. The sequence goes on along the minus strand of NZ_MKSL01000017.1, from coordinate 324,143 downwards.
CATTCCAGGTCGTCGACCGACACGCCCTCGCGCTCGGCGCGGGCGGCCATCGCCTCGAAGCCCTTCTTGATGGCGTCCTGGTGGGAGCCGCTGAACGCGGTGAAGACGAGGTCGCCGGCCCAGGGGCTGCGCTCGGGCACCGGCAGCTGGTTGCAGTACTCGACCGTGCGCTTGACCTGGTCGATGTCGCTGACGTCGATCTGCGGGTCGATGCCCTGGGTGAACAGGTTGATCGCGAGGGCGACCAGGTCGACGTTGCCCGTGCGCTCGCCGTTGCCGAACAGGCAGCCCTCGATGCGGTCGGCACCGGCCATGTAGCCGAGCTCGGCGGCGGCGATCGCCGTACCGCGGTCGTTGTGAGGATGCAGGGACAGGATGACGTTCTCGCGGTACGCCAGGTGGCGGTTCATCCACTCGATGGAGTCGGCGTACACGTTGGGCGTCGCCATCTCCACGGTCGCGGGCAGGTTGATGATGACCTTGCGCTCGGGCGTCGGCTCGAAGACGTCGAGCACGGCGTTGCAGATCTCGGCCGCGAACTCCAGCTCGGTGCCGGTGTAGCTCTCGGGCGAGTACTCGTAGTAGACGGCCGTCTCGGGGATGCGCTTCTCGAACTCGCGGCACAGGCGCGCGCCCTCGAGGGCGATGTCGATGACGCCCTGCGTGTCGGTGCGGAACACGACGTCGCGCTGCAGGATGCTCGTCGAGTTGTACAGGTGCACGATCGCCTGCTTCGCCCCGGCGATCGCCTCGTAGGTGCGCTCGATGAGGTGCTCGCGCGCCTGGGTCAGCACCTGGATAGTGACGTCGTCGGGAATCAGGTTCTCGTCGATGAGCTGACGCACGAAATCGAAGTCGGTCTGGCTGGCGCTCGGGAACCCGACCTCGATCTCCTTGTAGCCCATGCGCACCAGCAGGTCGAACATGACGCGCTTGCGCTCGGGGCTCATCGGGTCGATGAGCGCCTGGTTGCCGTCGCGCAGGTCGACGGCGCACCAGCGCGGCGCCTGGGTGATGCGGGCGTCGGGCCAGGTGCGGTCCGGCACGTCGACGCGGATCTGCTCGTGATACGGGCGGTACTTGTGGATCGGCAGAGCCGATGCCTTCTGGGTGTTCTCCATGATCGTCTTTCCTCGTGTGGGATGTGGCGGGCCGACGACAAGCTCCGCGACGAGGTGGCCCTAGGTTTAGGCCCCGCCGCGGCAGCTAAGGAGGAGGAGATCACCCGCACGCATGCGACCAGGCTACACCCGGGTGAGCCCCGGTCGATGACGGATGCCGCGACCCCGCGTCAGAACCCGAGCCGGCCGAGCTGCTTGGGGTCGCGCTGCCACTCCTGGGCGACGCGCACGTGCAGCGACAGATAGACCCGCGAGCCGAGGAGGCCCTCGAGCTGCGTGCGGGCGCGGGCGCCGACATCCTTCAGGTGCGCGCCCTTGCGGCCGATGATGATCGCCTTCTGACTGTCGCGCTCGACGACGATGTCGGCGAACACGTCGATCAGATCAGAGTCCTCGCGCGGGCCCATCTCCTGCACGACCACGGCGATCGAGTGCGGAAGCTCTTCGCGCACGTCGCGCAGTGCCGCCTCGCGGATGATCTCCGCCACGCGATCGCTCTCGGACTCATCGGTGACGACGCCGTGCTCGTACAGCGCCGGGCCTTGGGGCATGAGGCCGAGCAGCTCGTCCGCCAGCACATCGAGCTGAGCACCGGTGAGCGCGGAGACGGGGATGACGGCGGCCCAGTCGTCGCGCAGCGCGTCGACCTCGGCGAGACGCTCCAGCACCTCGTCGCGCGACGCCGCATCGGTCTTGGTGACGAGGGCGACCTTGCGCGAGCGCGGGTAGCCGTCGAGCGAGGCGGCGATGCGGCGGTCACCGGGACCGACGCGCTCCCCGGCCGGCGCGCAGAAGGCGATGACGTCGACGTCGCCGAGCACGTCCTCGACGAGGTCGTTGAGACGTTGCCCGAGCAGAGTGCGCGGACGGTGCACGCCCGGGGTGTCGACGACGACGAGCTGGCCGTCGGGACGGTCGACGATGCCGCGGATCGCTCGCCGCGTGGTCTGCGGCTTGTCGCTCGTGATCGCGATCTTCTCGCCCACGAGCGCGTTCGTCAGCGTCGACTTGCCGACGTTGGGCCGCCCGACGAAGGTGACGAAACCGCTGCGGTACGGGCTGTCTTCGGTCATGCGCGGGCCGCCTTCGCTGTGCGCTTCTTCTTCGATCCGGCGGGGTGCTCGTCGGTCGCGTGTTCCTCGGGGGCGGATGCCGCGGCATCGGCTGCACGCGTCACGAACACCGTCGCGAGTCCGCGGCCGCGGCCGCGAGAGGTGCCGCCGGTGAGCAGGAGCCCCAGCGCCTCGGCCGTCGCGCCCGGCTGCGGAACCTGACCGAGCGCCTTGCCGAGCAGTCCTCCGATGGAGTCGACATCCTCATCGTCGAGGTCGAGCCCGAACAGCTCGCCGACCTCGTCGAGGCCGAGGCGGGCGCTCACCCGGAACGTTCCGGGGCGCACCTCGACCACCTCGTCTGCGCGGGGGTCATACTCGTCGGCGATCTCCCCCACGAGCTCCTCGATGATGTCCTCGAGGGTCACGAGCCCGGCGATCCCGCCGTACTCGTCGACGACCATGCACACGTGCACCGCGTCGCGCTTCATCTGCTGCAGCAGTGTCTCGGCGCGCATCGACTCGGGCACGAACACAGGCGGACGGGCGATGCCCGCCACCGGCACCGCACTCGCGACCGTACCGTCGCGGAAGGCGATCTGCACCAGGTCCTTGAGGTACAGCACGCCTCGTACGTCATCGCCGTCCTCGCCGATCACCGGGATGCGGGACACCCCGCGATCGAGGAACAACGCGATCGCGGCGCGGGTGGAGGCATCCGCCCCGATCGTGACCATGTCGGTGCGCGGCACCATCACCTCGCGTACGTAGGTCTCGGTGAACTCGAACACGGAGTGGATCAGCTCGCGGTCGTCCTCCTCGATGAGGTCCTGCAGCGCGGCCTCGTCGACCATGCTCAGCAGCTGTTCCTCGGAGGTGAAGCTCGATGCCCGCGCCCCACCCGGGGTAACCCGGTTGCTGAGGATCACGAGCAGGTGCGCGATCGGGCCGAGCAGAAGACGGATGCCGCGCACGAGCCCGGCGCTGCCACGCAGGAGCCCCGCCGCGTTGCGACGCCCGACCGACCGGGGCGAGGTGCCTACGAGCACGAACGACGCGATGGTCATCAGCACGACCGCCGCGAGCAGCGCCCACCAGATGTCGTCGAACCAGAGCATGAAGGCCGCGGCGGTGAGCACCGCGGCGCCGGTTTCAGCAAGGACGCGGATGAAGACCACCGAGTTCGCGTGCGCCGCGGGGTCCGCGGCGATGCGATGGAGCGCCGCAGACGACCGTGCGCCCTCGGCGAGCTCGTCGAGATCCTGCGTCGAGGTGACCGAGAGTGCCGCGTCGATCGCCGCCATGAGTCCGCCGAAGGCGACAAGCAGCACCGCGGCGACCAGCAGGAGCGCGACGGTCATGACGCCGGTCGTCGACGCTCGGAGTGCGCGAAGGCGATGATGAGGTCGCGCTGCAGGCCGAACATCTCCTTCGCCTCGTCGGGCTCGGCGTGGTCGTACCCGAGGAGGTGCAGCAGGCCGTGGGTGGTGAGCATCACGAGCTCGTCCTGCGTGGAATGCACGGGCGACGCCTCACGTGCCTGGGTCTCGGCGACCTGCGGGCACAGCACGATGTCGCCGAGCAGGCCCGGCGGGGTGGGCTGCTCCTCGGTGCCGGGCCGCAGCTCGTCCATCGGAAAGCTGAGCACGTCGGTCGGGCCGGGCTCGTCCATCCACTGCACGTGCAGCGACTCCATCGCGCCCTCGTCGACCAGCAGGATCGCCACGTCGGCGTCGGGGCTGATGTGCAGCTCCGCGAAGTTGTGCTCCATGAGACGCAGCAGCACGGTCTCGTCGACAGCCACCCCCGACTCGTTGGTGATCTCGATGGTCATGTGCGTCCCCGCTTCGGAAGGTGGTCCCGCGGGGAGCCCCCGCGGGCGGCGGTGCGTCGCTCGACGCGCCCCGCGAACTCGGATGCCTCATCCCGCTCGCGGCGGGAGGCGAGTCGACGTTCGTCGTACTCGGTGTAGGCGTCGACGATGCGTCCGACGAGCGTGTGGCGCACGACGTCGTCGCTGGTCAGGTAGGAGAAGTGGATGTCGTCGATGTTCGACAGCACGCGGGTCACGAGCCGCAGGCCCGACGCGCCCTGCGGCAGGTCGATCTGCGTGATGTCGCCCGTGACGACCATGCGCGTGCCGAACCCGAGACGCGTGAGGAACATCTTCATCTGCTCGGGAGTCGTGTTCTGTGCCTCGTCGAGCACCACGAACGAGTCGTTCAGCGTGCGCCCGCGCATGTAGGCGAGCGGCGCGACCTCAATCGTGCCCGACGCCATGAGCTTCGGCACGATCTCGGGGTCCATCATCTCGTTGAGCGCGTCGTAGAGCGGCCGAAGGTACGGGTCGATCTTGTCGGTGAGGGTTCCGGGGAGGAAACCGAGCCGCTCCCCCGCCTCGACGGCGGGCCGCGTCAGGATGATGCGGGAGACCTCCTTGCGCTGCAGGGCCTGCACCGCCTTCGCCATCGCGAGGTACGTCTTGCCCGTGCCGGCCGGCCCGATGCCGAAGACGATCGTGTTCTCCTCGATCGCGTCGACGTACGCCTTCTGCCCTGCGGTCTTCGGGCGGATCACCTTGCCGCGGGAGGACAGGATCGCCTCCCCCATGACCTCGGACGGACGGGGTGACCCGTCGGTGCGCAGCATGCGGTCAGACGACGCGACACCCGCGGCATCCAGGTCGACGCCGTTGCGGGTCATCTGCAGCAGCTCCTCGACGAGCTCGGCGGCGCGAGCGACGGGATCCGCCTCGCCGGTGAGGGTGATCTCGTTGCCGCGCACGAGCACCTGCACGTCGGGGTGCGCGCGCTCGACGACGCGCAGCAGGCGGTCCTGCGGGCCGAGCAGACGCACCATGGCGACGCCGTCCGCGAGGAGGCGGCGGGTGACGGGTTCGGAGTCAGGCACCGAGCCCCTGCTCCGACAGGTCGCCCGCGAGCACGTGTGCGTGCACGTGGAACACCGTCTGGCCGGCGCCGGCGCCCGTGTTGAAGACGAGTCGGAAGTCGCCGTCGGCGTGCTGGGCGGCGAGCTCGGAGGCGAGCGCGACGATCTCCGCCAGCAGAGCGGGGTCGGCGGCCGCGAGCTCGGCGACATCGCGGTACTCGGCCGTCTTCGGGATGACCAGCAGGTGCACGGGCGCCTGCGGCGCGATGTCGCGGATCGCGAAGAGGGTGTCGGTCTCGGCCACGATCTCGGCGGGGATCTCACGCGCGAGGATGCGACTGAACACGGAGGCTTCGCTCATAGGAACGAGTCTACCGGCGCCCGTCTCACCAGCGCCCGAGCAGCACCGACACGGCGGCGAGCGCCGCGGGGCCGGCGGTCGAGGTGCGCAGCACGGTGTCGCCGAGTCGGACGAGCTCCGCCCCCGCGTCCGCGAGCGCGGTCAGCTCGTCGGGGGCGATTCCCCCCTCGGGGCCGACGATGAAGGTCACATCGGCGAGGTCGCTGCTCACGGCGTCGGCGAGGCGCACGCTCGCGGTCGGCTCGAGCACGAGAAGACGGGATGCCGCACCCCGGCCGGCGAGCTCACGGGTGGTCACGAGCGGGCTCACTTCGGGGAGCCACGCACGATGGGCCTGCTTGCCCGCCTCCCGGGCGATCGCCTCCCAGCGGCCCCGTCCCTTGACGGCCTTGCCCGCGTCCCAGCGGGAGACGCTGCGGGCTGCCTGCCACGGCACGATCTCGTCGACCCCGAGCTCAGTGGCGGCCTGCACGGCCAGCTCGTCGCGATCGCCCTTGGCGAGGCCCTGTACGAGGCGCAGACGGGTGGCGGGCGGGGCATCCACCCGTCGGTCGTCGATGCGCACGACGACGAGCTTCGGTGAGACCGATTCGCAGGTGCCGGTGAGCCACACGCCGCGGCCGTCGCCGACAGTGACCTTCTCCCCCGGGCGCACACGCCGCACCGCGGCGGCGTGATGTGCCTCGGCCCCGGTGAGTGAGACGGTGTCACCGGCCCCCGCGGCGGCGGCGGCATCGTCCACGAAGTGGAGCGCCACGGATCAGCCGTTCCGGAACCGGTCGCGCAGCCGCGCGAAGAGGCCCTGGTGGAACTGCGCCAGCTGCGGCTCCGGCGCCTTCGACTTGCGGGCGAACTCCTCGATGAGGGCGCGTTCCTTCGCGTCCAGGCGAGAGGGCGTGAGCACATGCACGCCGATGCGCAGGTCGCCGCGGCCGCTGCCGCGCAGCGGCGAGACGCCGCGGCCCTTGATCGTGAGCACGTCGCCCGATTGCACCCCTGCGCGCAGCTCGAGCTCGACGGGCCCGTCGAGCGCGTCGATCAGGGTTGTCGTTCCCAGCACCGCGTCGGGCATCGAGATCTCGAGCGTCGCGAGCAGGTCGTCGCCGTCGCGGCTGAAGATGTCGTGCGGGGCGACCGTCACCTCGAGATAGAGGTCGCCGTTCGGGCCCCCGGCGGGTCCCACTTCACCGGAGCCCGGCAGCTGCAGGCGCAGGCCCGTCTCGACGCCGGCCGGGATGTCGACCGAGACCGTGCGACGCGAGCGCACGCGTCCCTGGCCCTGGCAGGTGGCGCACGGGTACGGGATGGTCGTGCCGTAGCCCTGGCAGCTCGCGCAGGGCTGCTGGGTGACGACGTTGCCGATGAGGCTGCGCACCGTGCGCTGGATGTGTCCGGTGCCGTGGCAGATATCGCAGGTGACGGGAGCCGTCCCCGGCTGGCAGCACGAGCCCTGGCAGGTTTCGCAGAGCACAGCGGTGTCGACCTCGAGGTCGCGATGCGCGCCGAACACGACGTCGGCGAGATCGAGCGTCACGCGCACGAGCGCGTCCTGGCCGCGCTCCCGGCGAGAACGAGCGCGGGCCCGGCTCCCACCGCCCCCGCCGAAGAAGGTGTCGAAGATGTCGCTGAAGCCGCCGAACCCGGCGCCGCCGAACGGCGATCCCGTCTCGCCGCCCATGTCGTAGGCGCGGCGCTGATCGGCGTCACTGAGCACGTCGTACGCGTGGGTGACGAGCTTGAACTGCTCCGCCGCCTCGGGGCTCGGGTTGACGTCGGGGTGCAGCTGGCGGGCCAGCCGTCGATACGCCTTCTTGATGTCCTCGGGGCTCGCGTCGCGTTCGACGCCCAGCACCTCGTAGTGGTCGGCCACAGTCACCTCTCCGCCCGCGAAGCGGGCAGGGTCGTATTCGTCATCGCGCGCGCTCGTCGTCGGCCATGAGTCGGCTCAGATAGTGAGCCACGGCGCGCACGGCGCTGAGATTGGTCGCGTAGTCCATGCGCGTGGGCCCGAGCAGACCCAGGCGTGCCTCGCCGATCGTGCCGGCATAGCCGCTCGTCACGACGGATGCCTCGCTCAGCCCGAACGCCTCGTTCTCGCGGCCGATGGAGACCGCCAGGCCCTCGGCGTCGGCCGCCATCTCGGTCATGAGCTTGAGCAGGGTCACCTGCTCCTCGATCGCCTCCAGCAGCGGGTAGATGCTGCCCTGGAAGTCGGACTCGCGTCGCGCCAGGTTCGCGGCACCCGCCATCACGAGACGATCCTGACGGAACTCTTCGAGCTCTTCGGCGACAGCAGCGAGTAGCGCGCGCGAGGCAGCATCCTCTCGCGGTGAACGGGTGGACGTCTCGGCGAGGGTGTGGGCGATCTTGCCGAGGCCCTCCTGCACCGAGCCACCCGTGACCAGCACCGAGACCTGGGCGCGGAGGGTCGCGACATCCGCGTCGTCGAGGTCGGTCCCGAGGCTCGCGATCCGCTGGGACACACGACCGGTGTCGGTGACGAGGATGACGACGACGCGCGGGCCGCCGAGGTGCACGAGCTCGATGTGCGTCACGTTCGCGCGCTCGAACGACGGGTACTGCACGAGGGCGACCTGGCCGGTGACCTGCGTGAGCACGCGCACAGTGCGCGCGAGCAGGTCGTCGAGGTCGGCAGGGGCCTCGAGGAATGTGGCGATCGCGTTGCGCTGGGCAGTGCTGAGCGGTCGCAGCTCGGCGAGGTGGTCGACGAAGACGCGGTAGCCCTTGTCGGTCGGCACACGTCCCGACGAGGTGTGCGGCGCGCTGATGAGCTCTTCGTCCTCGAGCAGCGCCATGTCGTTGCGGATGGTGGCGGCCGACACCCCGAAGGCATGGCGCTCGACGATCGACTTGCTGCCGACCGGTTCGCGGGTCGCCACGTAGTCCTGCACGATCGCCCGCAGGACGTCGAGGCCGCGTTCGCTGACCATTCCGCCTCCCCTCGCTGGCACTCACATCACGTGAGTGCCAATATTAGCGCGGAACGGGGCGCCACTCGCGGCGCGACGCACAGTGCTCAGGCGGTGAGCCGTCGCACGACCGCGTCGGCCAGGAGTCGACCGCGCAGCGTCAGGACGAGGCGCCCGGCGATGGCGGATGCCCCGTCGACCAGGCCGTCCGCGATGAGCCCCGCCACCTCCGCGCGACCGGTGTCCGGCAGGCTCGCCACGGCCAGCCCGTCGGCGATGCGCACCTCGAGCATCGTGCGCTCGAGCGCGCGGGACGCGGCATCGGGCGTCTCCCGTCCCGCCGCGGGCGAGGAACCCAGCGACAGGCGCTGCGCGTACGCCGCGGGGTGCTTCACGTTCCACCAGCGCACGCCGCCGACGTGCGAGTGGGCGCCCGGCCCGAACCCCCACCAGTCGGCGCCGCGCCAGTAGGCGAGATTGTGTCGCGAGCGGGTCGCCTCATCGCGCGACCAGTTCGACACCTCGTACCAGCTGTACCCCGCCGCCGCGAGGCGCGCGTCGGTGAGCTCGTACATGTCGGCCTGCACGTCGTCGTCGACCGTGTCGATCTCGCCGCGTGCGATGCGGCGGGCAAGCGCCGTGCCCTCCTCCACGATCAGCGCGTACGCCGACACGTGGTCGGTCTCGAGCGCGGTGACGGCATCGAGGGTGCGCTCCCAGTCCGCAAGCGTCTCCCCCGGCGTGCCGTAGATGACGTCGACGCTCACCTGCAGCCCGGCCGCGCGCGCCGCAGTGACCGCCCGCGGGACCGCGGCCGGCTCGTGGGTGCGGTCGAGGGTCGCCAGCACCGACGGAACGGCGGACTGCATGCCGATCGACAGACGTGTGACGCCCGCCTCAGCGAGCCTCGCCGTCAGCGCCGGTGTGACCGTGTCGGGGTTCGCCTCGACCGTCACCTCCGCATCGGCGGCGATGCCGAACGCGTCGCGCACGTCACCCAGCATGCGCGCGAGCGCATCGCCCGGGAGCAGCGTCGGCGTGCCGCCGCCGAAGAACACGGATGTCGCCGCCCGCCGCCGGCCCGCGGCATCCATCACCTGCGCGGCCAGCGCGATCTCCCGCGCGACCTCGTCGGGATAGTCCGCCTGGCTGGCGCCGCGCAGCTCCGTCGCCGTGTAGGTGTTGAAGTCGCAGTACCCGCAGCGCACGCGGCAGAACGGCACGTGCACGTACACGCCGAAGTCGGGGTGCGCGGCCGGGAGCAGGTCGGGCAGGCCGCCGTCGGCCGGAGCCGGATCGCCGAGGGGAAGCGCTGAGGGCATCAGGCCGGGGTGGTGAACATGGGCGACACCGCGCGCAGGTAGCGGGTGAACAGCGCACGACGACGACGGCGCACGAGGGTGCGCAGCGCTCGGTACGACAACGCGGTCGGGCTGTCGAAGGCCCGCAACGAGAACCACACCTCATCGTTCGGGAGCCACTCGATGAGGAACGACTCCTCCCCGCTGACCACCGACTCGCCGAGGGTGCCGAGCACGAATCCGACGCGGCGCGGCTCCTCCGTGACGAAGATGACCCGGAGGTGCCCGTCGGCGTTCATGCCGTCGACACGGCCGTGCAGTCGCACGCTCGCTCCCGCGGCCACCCACGGTGTGCCGTCGGCGTCGAAGCGCTGATCGGCCTCGAGACGGCTGGGCGCGATGGGCTGACGGTTCTCGTCGAAGCTCACCCCGGCGTAGGTGGGGCCGGCGGCGGGGGTGACGTCCTTCACGGTGAGGCCCGCATCACGCAGCGCCTGCCAGCTCAGCAGCGCGTCGCCCGCCGCGCGGAATCGCTCTTCGCCGCTGCCGATGCGCCAGGACGACTCTGCCGGGAGGCTCCGCTCCGGCGGGTACTGCATGAGGTCGACCGCCTGTGTGGCTCCGACCGCCGCGTAGTCGACGACGCCGTCCCGGGTCGTTCCCTTGCGCATGTGGTGCACCCGCCTACTTCTTCTCGTTGCCGTCCACGTCTCCCGACAGGGCGGCGATGAACGCCTCCTGCGGCACCTCGACGCGACCCACCATCTTCATGCGCTTCTTGCCCTCTTTCTGCTTCTCGAGGAGCTTGCGCTTTCGGGTGATGTCACCGCCGTAGCACTTCGCGAGGACATCCTTGCGCATCGCCCTGATGTTCTCCCGGGCGATGATGCGGGCGCCGATCGCGGCTTGGATCGGCACCTCGAACTGCTGGCGCGGGATGAGCTTGCGCAGCCGCTCGGTCATCATCGTGCCGTACGAGTACGCCTTCTCACGGTGCACGATCGAGCTGAACGCGTCGACCTTGTCGCCCTGCAGCAGGATGTCGACCTTGACGAGGTCGGCGGTCTGGGATCCCGCGGGTTCGTAGTCGAGGCTCGCGTAACCCTGGGTCTTCGACTTCAGCTGGTCGAAGAAGTCGAAGACGATCTCGCCGAGCGGCATGTTGTAGCGCAGCTCAACGCGGTCCTCGCTGAGGTACTCCATGCCGAGCAGGGTGCCGCGGCGCGTCTGGCAGAGCTCCATCACGGTGCCCACGTAGTCCTTCGGCAGCAGGATGCCGACCTTCACGACCGGCTCGGAGACCGACGCGACACGACCGTCCGGGTACTCGCTCGGGTTCGTGACCACGACGGTCTCCCCGGTGTCGGTCGTGACCTCGTAAGTGACCGACGGTGCGGTCGTGATGAGGTCGAGGCCGAACTCGCGGGCCAGGCGCTCGGTGATGATCTCGAGGTGCAGCAGACCGAGGAACCCGCAGCGGAACCCGAACCCGAGAGCGACCGAGGTCTCGGGCTCGTACTGCAGCGAGGCGTCGGAGAGCTTGAGCTTGTCGAGGGCCTCGCGCAGATCGGCGTAATCACTGCCGTCGATCGGGTAGATGCCGCTGAAGACCATCGGCTTCGGGTCCGTGTATCCGGAGAGTGCCTCGGTCGCGGGCTTGCGGAGGTTCGTGATGGTGTCGCCGACCTTCGACTGGCGCACATCCTTCACGCCCGTGATCAGGTAGCCGACCTCGCCCACGCCGAGCCCCTTGGTGGGCGTCGGCTCGGGGTTCGAGACGCCGATCTCCAGCAGTTCGTGCGTCGCCTTGGTCGACATCATCTGGATGCGCTCCCGCGGCTCCAGCTTCCCGTCGACCATGCGCACATAGGTGACGACGCCGCGGTAGGCGTCGTACACGGAGTCGAAGATCATCGCGCGGGCCGGGGCATCCGCGTTCCCCTTCGGCGACGGGATGCGCTCGACGATGCGGTCGAGCAGCTCCTCGACGCCGAGGCCGGTCTTCCCGCTCACCCGCAGCACATCGTCGGGCGACCCGCCGATGAGGTTCGCGAGCTCGCCGGCGAACTTCTCGGGGTCGGCGGCGGGCAGGTCGATCTTGTTCAGCACCGGGATGATCTCGAGATCGTTCTCGAGCGCCAGGTAGAGATTCGCGAGCGTCTGCGCCTCGATGCCCTGCGCGGCGTCGACCAGCAGGATCGCGCCTTCGCAGGCGGCGAGCGACCGGGACACCTCGTAGGTGAAGTCGACGTGCCCGGGTGTGTCGATCATGTTCAGCGCGAACGTGCCGTCCGCGGTCTGCCAGGGCATGCGAACCGCCTGGCTCTTGATCGTGATGCCGCGCTCGCGCTCGATGTCCATGCGGTCGAGGTATTGCGCGCGCATGTCACGGTCGGAGACGACACCCGTGATCTGCAGCATGCGGTCGGCCAGGGTCGACTTGCCGTGGTCGATGTGGGCGATGATGCAGAAGTTGCGGATGCTCGCCGGCGGGGTGGCGCTGGGCTGGAGCGGAGAGAGGGCACGCGGAGACATGTCCCGACGATTCTAGGGTGCCGCCTCGGATGCACCGCCCTCACGCCCAGCCACCGGTTCTACAGTGGGCACATGGTGACGACCGTGGTGATGGTGCACGGCATCCGCACGTCCGCGACCATGTGGCGCGCACAGGTGGCCCATCTCGAGCAGCGCGGGGTGTCGGCGGTGGCTCTCGACCTGCCGGGACACGGCACCCGACGCGGTGAGCCGTTCACGCTCGACGAGGCCTTCCGCACCATCGACGACGCGGTGCGGTCGGCTGCGGACACCGGTCCCGTGCTCCTGGTCGGGCACTCGCTCGGCGGACTCCTCACGACCCAGTACGCAGGCGCCGTGGTCGCTCCCCCGATTGCGGCGTACATCGGTGCCTCGTGCACGGCGCTGCCGCGCGGCATCCCTCTCGTCGCCTATCGCGCCGCGGTCGGCTCCTTCAACAGCCTTCCTGGTCACGGCGAATGGCTGGGAGAGCGTGTGCTCGATCGCACCCTCCCGTCGGAGACGCGGTGGGACTTCGGGGCGGGCGGGTACGCGTTCGAGTCGCAGGACACGGCGCTGCGCGCCCTCGGAGCCCTCGACCTCATGGCGGCGGTGTCGCGCATCCGGGTGCCGACGTGGTTCGTGAACGGCCAGTGGGATCAGCTGCGGGTGAGCGAGAAGCTCTTCCAGACGCTCCTCCCCGACGCCGAGCTGATCGTCGTTCCCCACACCACGCACCTCGTGACGGCGATGGCACCGCGCGTGTTCAACGCGGTGCTGGATCTCGCGCTGGCCACGATCGACAGCACTGCCGTCGACGAGACGGATGCCGCAGCCTGACGTTTCGTGCGGAGCCCGCTCGTTTGGTAGACTCGGCTTTTGGCTTGCGTGTGGGGAATCCCAGACCCCCGCGATTCGCCGCACAGCGCCCCTCTCTCGCTGCACGGCACCACCACGACAACACCGAAACGAAAGTCTGACCACACGTGGCAAACATCAAGTCGCAGATCAAGCGCAACAAGACCAACGAGAAGGCGCACGAGCGCAATAAGGCCGTCAAGAGCGAGCTGAAGACCGCGGTGCGTCGCACCCGTGAGGCCATCGTCGCCGGCGACAAGGCCGCCGCCGAGAAGGCTCTGGGCACCGCGACCAAGAAGCTCGACAAGGCCGTGAGCAAGGGCGTCATCCACCAGAACCAGGCCGCGAACCGCAAGTCGGCGATCGCGAAGCAGGTTTCCGCTCTCTGAGCGACCATCGTGAAGGCCCGCACCGCTTCGGCGGGGCGGGCCTTCACGTTTTGTGCGCGGGGTCGCGCGTTTTGTGCGCGGGATCGCGTGCACAGCGTGGGCGGGGCGGGCCTTCACGTTTTGTGCGCGGGATCGCGTGGTGTGCGCGGGGTCGCGTGCACACCGTGGGGGCGGCATGCGCGCCTGACGCGCGAGCGTGACGAACCGCGGCGTTCAGTCGCCGTAGGGCCGCCGCGTCGCCACGATCGTGAGAAGACGCTCGACGGCGAACGTCGCATCGCGGCTGGCGCCCTTGACCTCGGCGTCTGCGCGGGCGGCGGCCTGAATCGCTCCCCCGAGCGCCTCTGACGACCAGCCGTTGAGATCGCGACGCGCGCGGTCGACCTGCCAGTCCTTCATGCCGAGTCGCGCGACCAGGGCGGGCGCTGATTCCCTCGAGCCCACCACGCGAGCCATGGTGCGCAGCTTGGAGGCGAGCGCGGCGACGAGGGGCACGGGGTCGGCGCCCGAGGCGAGCGCCTGACGCAGCGCGAGCAGCGCCTCACCGTGCCGCCCGGCGATCGCTGTGTCGGCGACGGTGAACGCGGATGTCTCGACCCGCCCGCCGTAGTAGCGCTCGACGATGCGGTCGTCGATCGTGCCGTCGACGTCGGCGAGAAGCTGCTGGCAGGCGGCGCCGAGTTCGGTGAGGTCGTCGGCGAACGCGGCGACGAGAGCGCGCAGCGCCGTGGGCTCGATGCGGCGGTTCGCGGCACGGAACTCGCCCGCCGCGAAGTCGACGCGGTCTGCGTCGCGGGTGATGGCGGGACAGGCGATCTCGACGCCTCCGCCCTCGCCCGCCCTGATGGCGTCGAGCAGCTTCTTGCCGCGCACGCTCGCGCCGGAGTGACGCAGCACCACGGTGGCGCCCTCCTGGGGGGCGGCGAGGTACGCGAGCGCGTCGGCCAGGAACGCATCGCTGCACTTCTCGACCGAGGTGACGCGGATGAGGCGCGGTTCGCCGAACAGCGAGGGCGCGGCGTAGGCGGGCAGTGACCCCGCCGTGTAGTCCGCCGCGTCGATGTCGCTGACTTCGAGCGCCTCGTCTTCGGCTCGCAGATAGCTGCGGATGCCGCTGGTCGCCCGTTGTGCGCAGACCTCTTCGGGGCCTGAGACGAGCACGATCGGCGCGGGCTGCGGGGTGCGCCAGGAGAGCTGCGGGATGGCGCTCGCGCGTGCGGGTCTACGGGGAGCGGCCATGCCGAAAGCCTACCGAGGGCCGTCGACGTCGCGGGTTCCGGCGTGCCAGACGACGAGGCGCCCGTCGACCTCGCTGACGGCGGCCATGCCGTCGGTGTCGGTGCGGACGACCGTCGTTCCGGCGGCGGCGAGCAGTGCGAGTGCGGTGTCGCGCGGGTGGCCGTAGCTGTTGCCGGCCCCGACCGAAACGAGCCCGATGACGGCACCGATGCGACGGTAGAGACCGGGGTCCTGGTCGCCGGAACCGTGGTGTGACACCTTCACCACCTGCAGCCCCGACGACATTCCACCGGAACGCAGGAGCGCCCGCTGCGCCGTCGCGCCGAGGTCGCCGAGGAAGATCGCGGGCGGGACCGCACCCCCGCCCATCTCGACGACCACGCTCCCGTCGTTGCCTTCGGCGAACTCCCCCGCCGTCGCCGTGGGCCACAGCACGCGCCAGCGCGCATCGCCGAGCATTCCGCTCATCCCCGCGTGGGCGACGACGGTGCGGGCGGCGCCGAGCGCGCGGACGATGTCCGTCTCGCGACGTTCGGTCGTCGGACCGTGCATCACGGTGTCGACACGTCCGTTCAATGCGTGTGCGGCACCCACGTGATCGCGGTCGAAGTGGGTGAGCACGAGCAGGTCGATGCTGTCGATCCCGGCACGGTCGAGGCATCCGCTCAACAGCTCGGGATCGTCTCCGGTGTCGATCAGCGCCACCTCGCTCGCGGAGCGCACCAATACCGCGTCGCCCTGGCCGATGTCGCACATGGTGATGCTCCAGTCGGGTGGCATCGCGCCTCGCGAGACCACGGGGAGCAGCACCGTCGCGGCGATCGTGGCGCCCGCCGTCACCGAGACGATGAGAACGGATGCCGCGCGCGTGACGGTGCGCAGTCGCCGGCGTGGGAGCGGCGCGAGCAGTCCGAGCGTGGCGGCGCCCACGAGGGCGAGCGCGACGATGCCGAGGGGGCCGCCCGGCCACGGCGCGGTCGCAAACGGCAATGCGGCGAAGAGGCGGGCGGTCTCGGCGATCCATGCGGCCGGTAGCCACGCGACGGCGACCAGTCCCTGCTGCAGCACCGGGAGGGGCGCCGCGAGCGTCGCGGCGAGCCCGACGATCGTCGCGACGGGCGCTGCCGGGGCGGCGATGAGGTTGGCGACGACGCCGTAGATCGGCACCGTCGGGGTGAGCACGACGATGAGCGGCGCACAGACGAGCTGGGCGGACAGCGGCACCGCGATGCCGAGTGCCAGCGCGCGGGGCATCACGCGGCCGAGCCCGGCGGCGAGGGGCCGCGCCAGCACGAGCAGCGCCGCCGTCGCCGCGGCGGACAGAGCGAAGCCGATCGAAGTCGCGAGCCACGGGTCGAGCACGAGCAGCACGGTGAGCGCGAGCGACCAGACGCCGATGCCGGTGGCGGTGCGTCCTGTCAGCACGGCGATCATGGCGATCGCCGCCATCGCCCCGGCGCGCACGACGCTGGGTTCGGGCGTCGTGAGCGTGATGAACCCGACAAGCAGGGTGAGGCCGACAGCGACGCGCATGCGTCTGCGCGCGCCGAGCGCGGCGGCTGCGGCGAAGCCGAGCGCGACGACGATCGCGCAGTTCGCCCCGCTCACGGCGGTGAGGTGCGTGAGGGAGGCGGTCTTCATCTGCGCATCGAGCGTGTCGTCGACGAGTGCGGTGTCGCCGATCGCGAGCCCGGGGATGAGTCCCGCGGCCGGGCCGGGCAGGCCGACGGTGGCGTGGGCGAGCGCGCGGCGCAGCGCGGCCACGCCCGCCAGCACGCCGTCGGCCGGCCGCTCGATTGTGGGCGGCGCGTCCGCGGTGAGCACGGCGACGGCGCGATCGCCGGCGTCGGCCCCGAACGCCGGTGCCTCGACGCGCACGACCGCGCCCACTTCGGTGCCTGCGCCGACACCGCCTCGCGCGAGCACGACGACGGGAACGTCGCGTCCGGGGCGTGGAGCCGTGCGGGTCTCGACGGACACCACCTGCGCGTCGAACGCAGACCCCTGCGCGCGCGGTTCGACCTTGCCGACGACACGCACCGACACCGACTCGGCACGGGAATCGATCAGGGCGTCACGAACCTGCTCGCGCGCGGGTGTCGAGAACACGACAGTGGATGCCGCGGCCCCCGCACCGCACGCTGCGAGCACCGCGACGACCAGCGCCGCGCGCGTCCGACCGCCCGCGCGGCGGGCACAGCACAGCGTGACGATGGCTCCGAGAGCAACCGCTGCACCAATCGCCGCAACGATCGACGCGCCTCCGAACAGCGCGATGCCCGCGGCCGCCCAGGTGAGACCGGCGACCGGAACGAGGCGATAGGCACCCACCTCACACCGTGACCTTGTCGCGCAGCTCGTCGAGCGTCTTCTCGCCGATCCCCGACACGCTCAGCAGGTCATCGACGCTGCCGAATCGGCCGTGCTCCGCGCGCCACGCGAGGATGCGCGCCGCGGTGGCCGGCCCGACACCTGGAAGGGTGTCGAGCGCCGCGGCATCCGCCGTGTTCAGGTTCACGAGCCCGTCGCCGGCCGCCGGCGCTGTGCCCCCCCTGCGGTGATGTGCCGACGACCGGCACGACGAGTTGCTCGCCGTCTGACACGGTGCGCGCGAGGTTCACCGCCGCCCGGTCGGCATCGGCGGTGAACCCGCCCGCTGCCGCGA
>NZ_MKSL01000017.1:276273-306816 GCF_001897265.1 Microbacterium sp. 71-23 | reverse complement strand
GCGAGGCGCGCGCCGCTCTCGAGCCGGTACATTCCGGGCGTCGCCACAGCCCCCGCGACATGCACGTAGACCTGTCCGAACGGCGCGGCAGAGGGCGAGGTGGATGCCGCGGCATCCATCACGTCTGTCGACCCGCCGGATCGCACCATGCCGATGACGACGGTCACCCCGAGGGCGAGGAGCACGACGACCACGGCCGCCCCGACGCCCACCCGCACACCCGGGCGCACAGTGGGGAGGTCATCGGAGCCGCGCACACCCCGACGCTAGGCGCGCCGGTCTCGCGGCCCGGGCGCCACCGCGGTGCCGGGTGGACGACCGGTGCCCCGGCGTCGCTGTGGAGGGCTCAGCGCGTGCTGAGGCTGACGACCTTCGGGGCGCGCACGATCGCGCGCACGATCTGCTTGTCGCCGAGGGCGCGCACGACCCGCTCGTCGGCGCGGGCGAGCTTCTCGAGCTCCTCCGCGCCGATGCGCGCCGGCACCTCGAGGGTGGCCCGCACCTTGCCGTCGATCTGCACGACAGCCGTCACGGCGTCCTCGATGAGCAGCGTCGGGTCGGCCTGGCGCCATCCTGCGAGCCCCACGAAGGGCTCGTAGCCGAGCTGCTCCCATATCTCCTCCGCAGTGTGCGGGGCGAACAGGTCGAGCACGAGCGCCACCGCCTCGATCGCCTCGCGCACGGCGGCGTCGCCCGCTCCGGCTCCCCCGTCGATCGTCTTGCGGATGGCGTTGACGAGCTCCATGAGGCGCGCGACCACGACGTTGAACTTGGTCTGCTCGACGAGGGTCGGCACATCGGACCACAGCTTGTGGGTGACGCGGCGGAGCGCGGCATCCCCTTCGGCCCAGACCACCTCGGGGTCGCTCGTGACCTCACCGGCGATGCGCAGCGCCCGCGCGAGGAACTTCGCCGCCCCGACCGTCGAGACGTCCTTCCAGTCCTTGTCGTCCTCCACCGGGCCGGCGAAGGCGAGGGCCACGCGCAGCGCGTCGGCGCCGTGCGCGTCGAGCTCGTCCTGGAAGAGCACGAGGTTGCCCTTGCTCTTGGACATCTTCGACCCGTCGAGGATGACCATGCCCTGGTTGATCAGGCTCGAGAACGGCTCGGTGAAGTCGACGAGACCCATGTCATAGAGCGCCTTCGTGACGAAGCGCGCGTAGAGCAGGTGCAGGATGGCGTGCTCGACTCCGCCGATGTAGAAGTCGACCGGCGCCCAGGCACGCGCCGCGGCCGGGTCGAACGCCTGCGTGGCGTCGCCGGGCGAGAGGAAGCGCAGGAAGTACCACGAGCTGTCGACGAACGTGTCCATCGTGTCGGGGTCGCGCAGCGCCCGCTCCCCCGTCTCGGGGTCGACGCTCTCGACCCACGACGTTGCGGCGCCGAGGGGCGACGAGCCCTTCGGCTTCAGGTCGAGGCCTTCGGAGGCGGGCAGCGTCACCGGCAGCTGGTCGCCGGGCACCGGCACGATGCGACCGTCGTCGGTGTGCAGCATCGGGATGGGCGTGCCCCAGTAGCGCTGACGGGAGATCAGCCAGTCGCGCAGGCGATACGTGCGGGACGCGCGGCCGGTGCCGGCCGCCTCGAGCAGCTCGATCGCGCGCGTGATGGCGTTGCGCTTGCTGAGTCCGTCGAGGGGTCCCGAGTTGACCATGCGGCCCTCGCCCGTGAGCGCGATGCCCGTGGTGGCGGGGTCGAGGTCGGCTAGGGATGCCTCGTCGGCGCCGAGGTCGAGCGGGGTACCCGCGGCATCCGTCTCGATCACCGGGATCGCCCCGGTGACGGGAGCCGTCGTGTCGACCACGATGCGCACGGGGAGGTCGAACGCGCGCGCGAAGTCGAGGTCGCGCTGGTCGTGCGCGGGAACGGCCATGACCGCGCCGTGGCCATAGTCGGCCAGCACGTAGTCGGCCGCCCAGATCGGCAGACGCTCGCCGTTGATCGGGTTGATCGCAAAGCGGTCGAGGAACACGCCGGTCTTCGGCCGATCGGTGTTCTGACGGTCGACCTCGCTCGTCATGCGGACGCTCGCCAGGTAGTCCTGGAAGCGCAGCCGCACCTCGGCGGACGAGCCGGCCGCCAGCTCCGCCGCGAGGTCGGAGTCGGGGGCGATCACCATGAAGGTCGCGCCGTGCAGCGTGTCGGGGCGGGTCGAGAAGACCGTCACCTTCTCGGCGCGGCCCTCGATCTCGAAGTCGATGTCGGCGCCGACCGAGCGTCCGATCCAGTTGCGCTGCATCTGGATGACCTTCTGCGGCCAGAATCCCTCGAGCTGGTTCAGGTCGTCGAGCAGCCGGTCGGCGTAGTCGGTGATGCGGAAGAACCACTGCGTGAGCTTCTTCTTCTCGACCAGCGCGCCGCTGCGCTCGCTCGTGCCGTCCGCCAGCACCTGCTCGTTGGCGAGCACCGTCTGATCGACCGGGTCCCAGTTGACCAGCGCATCCTTGCGGTAGGCGAGGCCCTTCTCGTAGAGGCGCTGGAACAGCCACTGGTTCCACTGGTAGTAGTCGGGGTCGCTCGTGTGCAGCACACGCGACCAGTCGAACGAGACGCCGTAGGCCTTGAGGCTCGTGCGCTGCTGCGCGATGTTGTCGTACGTCCACGTCACGGGGTTCGCGCCGCGCTTGATGGCGGCGTTCTCGGCCGGCAGTCCGAAGGAGTCCCAGCCGATCGGGTGCAGCACGTTGTACCCGCGGTGCCGCCAGTAGCGGGCGACGATGTCGCTGTAGAGGTAGTTTTCGGCGTGACCCATGTGCAGATCGCCCGACGGGTACGGGAACATCGCGAGCACGTACTTGCGGGGGCGGGTATCGGCGGCGTCGCCGGCGCGGAACGGGTCCGCGGTCGCCCACCGTTCCTGCCACTTCGCCTGGATGGCGTGCACGTCGTCCGACGGAGACGGTGCGGCTGAGGTGGTGGGGGCGTTCGTCGACACAGAGATACCTATCCGATGGATGCTGCGGGGCGCGCCGAAGCGCAACCTTCAGGCTACCGGACCGCGCTCGGCCCAGTCCGGTGGCAGCGTCGCGCCGATCGCGGCGAGCGGCGCCCGCGCCTTGAGCGCGACCTCGGCGACCTCGTCCGCGGCGATCGACCCCCAGGTGATGCCCCCGCCGGCGCCGACCGTCACCCGGTCGCGCTCGATGAGGAGGCTTCGGATGGTCATGCCGAGGGTCGCCGTGCCGGATGCCGCCACCCACCCTGCGCACCCGGCGTAGGCGCCCCGCGGCTCGACCTCCAGCCGCCCGAGGATCTCGATCGCCGCGAGCTTCGGCGCCCCGCTCATCGAGCCTGCCGGCAGCGTGGCCCGCAGCACTTCATCGAGCGTGGTCCCGGGGTGGAGTCGCCCCGCGACGGTCGAGACGAGCTGGTGCACGGTGGGTGTGGACTCGAGGTGCAGCAGGCTCTCGACGGTGACGGTCGCGGGGTCGCAGATGCGGGCGAGGTCGTTGCGCATGAGGTCGACGATCATCACGTTCTCGGCCCGCTCCTTCGGGCTCTCGCGCAGCTCGGCGACGAGAGCGGCATCCTCCACGTCATCGTCGGCGCGGCGGCGCGTGCCCTTGATGGGACTGGTGCGCACGACTCCTCCCCCGATCTCCAGGAACGTCTCGGGGCTGCCGCCGGCGAGGGCCACGCCTCCGACGCGCACGAACAGCCCGCGTCGCGCGCCCGTGAGCCGGCGCAGGCGCAGGTACGCGTCGACCGGGTCGACGGCGGCATCGACGCTCATCGAGGTCGTCAGGCAGAGCTGATACGCGTCGCCACGGCGGATGTGCTCCCGGCATCGTTCGACGAGCGTGGCGTAGAGGTCGGGGCTGTCGCGCGAGTGTGCCGGCCCGAGCGGCGGGGCGACGGGAGGGTGGGCGTTCGCGAGGGGCACCCGCAGGCGATCGGCGGCCGGTCCCGTGAGCGCTACGGAGCCGGTGCGGCGGTCGATGCGCGCGACCGTCTCGACGCGCAGCCACCCGTCGGGCAGGCCGCCGGCGGGCACGTCGGCCCCCGCTCGCCGTGCGGCGTCGTCGTACCCCCACCAGCCGACCCAGTCGGGGGACGCCTCGCCGGCGGAGCGCCCGCCGACCACGACCTGTCGGGGTTCCTCCGGCGAGACCGGCGAGCCGATCCCGACCCAGTCGACGCCGTCCGGTCCGGTGCCGGCGTCGATCCAGAACAGGTGCGGCTCGTGTCGCAGCGCAGCGAACAGGCGCGCGGCCGTCGGAGCCGCGGCATCCGGTTGCGACACGACGCCCATCCACTCAGGTTAGATGCGGCATCCGCCCCTACGCTCGCATCGTGGATCAGGTTCTGACGTGGCTGCTCGACGCCGTGCAGTCGGTGGATCCGCTCGTGCGCGTGCTCATCGTGGGCTTCGCGATGATGTGCGAGACCAGCATCCTCATCGGCCTCATCGTTCCCGGCGACACCGTCGTGATCGTCGCCGCGACCGCCGTCACCACCCCGCTGCAGGGCGTCGCGATCGCGACCGCCGCCGTCGTGGGGGCGCTCATCGGCGAGTCGATCGGGTATGCGCTCGGCAAGTTCCTGGGGCCGAAGATCCGGATGTCGCGCCTCGGCCGTCGCATCGGCGAGCACAACTGGCTGCGGGCGGAGAACTATCTGCAGCGCCGCGGCGGCATCGCCATCTTCCTGTCGCGGTTCTTGCCGGTGCTGCACTCGCTCGTGCCGCTCACCGTCGGCATGTCGGGGTATTCGTATCGGCGCTTCCTGGCATGGACGACGCCGGCGTGCGTCATCTGGGCGGCGCTCTACGTGACAGTCTCCGCCCTCGCGTCGGGCACGTACCGCGATCTCTCGGGCGAGATCCATTTCGCTGGCTACGTGTTCGTCGGCATCATCGTCGTGTACGTCGTGCTCGTGTATGTCGTCAAGAAGGTCATCGAACGGGCCGAGCGCAAGCACCTCGCGACGGACGGGGAGCCCACGGGCGCGGCATCCGACGTGACAGACTGAACGGGTGCCCTCCCGCTCGACCGATTCCCCCCGGCCCGCGAAGGTGCTCTGGCTCGCCCGACTGGAGCGTCGATTCCACGCCTGGCGTGAGCGCCGCGCCCGCCGCCGCGGCCTGACGCCTGTCGTCGCCGCGTTCCCGGGCTACGGGGGCGCGGACTGGGTACGTGTGCTCGGCCGCGTCATGATCGTGCCGCCGGCATCTCGTGCGTCGCGGGCGTCGTACACCGGCGTGCGCGGGTGGCGCAGCTTCGCTGCGGTGCCCATCGCCCATGCCCGGGTCGAGGTGCTCATCGACGGGGCGGCGCATGAGGTGACCGCCGACGCAGGCGGCGTGGTCGACGTCGTGGTTCCGGCCCGGCTCGAACCCGGGTGGCAGGAGTTCTCCGTCTCGGTCGAAGGCGGCGAGCCGATCACGATGCGCACCTTCATCGTCGGAGCGGAGGTCACCTTCGGCGTGGTCTCGGACGTCGACGACACGGTGATGGTCACCGCGCTCCCCCGCCCGCTGCTCGCCGCATGGAACTCGTTCGTCGTGAACGAGCACGCCCGCCAACCCGTGCCGGGCATGGCGGTGCTGCTCGAACGACTTGCGACCCAGCACCCCGGCGCTCCGGTCATCTACCTCTCGACGGGCGCGTGGAATGTCGCCCCCACTCTTCGCCGGTTCCTGCGGCGTCATCTGTTCCCCGCAGGCGCCATGCTGCTCACCGACTGGGGACCCACCCACGACCGTCTGTTCCGCAGCGGTCGACTCCACAAGCAGGAGAACCTCGAACGGCTCGCCCGCGAGTTCCCACACGTGCGCTGGCTGCTCGTCGGCGACGACGGACAGCACGATGACGCGCTCTACACGGCGTTCACGATCGTACATCCCGACAACGTCGCCGGTGTCGCCATCCGACGCCTCACACCGGCGGAAGCCGTGCTCGCGGGCGGTCGGACGGCGGTTGACGACCACTCCGCGGCATCCGTGCCGTGGGTCACCGGAGACGACGGCGCAGCGCTCATGAAGAAGCTCGCCGGCGTCGGACTCGTGTCGGGACGCTGACGTCGTACCCCGGGCCTAGGCTCAGGGCCATGTGCGGAAGATTCGTGGTCGCGAACGTCGGATCCGAGCTCGTCGGCGTGCTGCGGGCC
Organism: Microbacterium sp. 71-23; assembly: GCF_001897265.1. Lineage (NCBI taxonomy): Bacteria > Bacillati > Actinomycetota > Actinomycetes > Micrococcales > Microbacteriaceae > Microbacterium > Microbacterium sp. 71-23. The sequence goes on along the minus strand of NZ_MKSL01000017.1, from coordinate 300,708 downwards.
GACACGATCGCGGACGATCTGCCCCAGCCCTCGTACAACGTCGCACCGACGATGAGGGCGGCGATCGTGCTCGACTCGGCGAAGACCGATCCCCCGACCCGCCGCGTCGAAGCCGCGCGGTGGGGTCTCGTTCCCGCGTGGGCCAAGGACCCGTCCATCGGCACGCGCGCCTTCAACGCTCGCAGCGAAGAGGTCGAGGACAAGCCGATGTTCCGAGCGGCGCTGGTGAAGCGTCGGGCCATCGTGCCGGCGACGGGGTACTTCGAGTGGCAGCAGACGCCCGATGGCAAGGTGCCCCACTACATCCATCCCGCCGATGACGCCCCTCTGTTCTTCGCGGGACTCTACGAGTGGTGGAAGGACCCGTCGAAGGCCGACGACGATCCCGCGCTGTGGCTGCTGAGCTTCACGATCCTCACCCGGTCGGCGGTCGGCCGGCTCGGCTCCATCCACGAGCGGATGCCCCTGTTCGTCGATGCGGACTTCGCCGACGCCTGGCTCGACACCGACCTCGACAACATCGGAGACGTGCTCGACGCCGCCATCGATGCGGCGCCCGACGTGGCCGAGTCGCTTGCCGACTGGCCGGTTGCGTCGCAGGTCGGCAACGTGCGCAACGACTCGCCCGCGAACATCCTGCCGGTCGGTCCCTGACGTATCCTCGTGCGGTGACCCTTCAGACGGATGCCGCACCACTGGCTCCGCCCGTCTGGCATGCGCTCGAGTCGGCTCATGCCGCCCGTGCCGACGCTCTGACGTCCGCGCATCGCGCGCGCAAGGCGCGCGGCGAGAAGCATCCCGTCGAGGACTTCCTCTTCACCTACTACGGCTACAAGCCTGCGGTGCTGCGCCGCTGGCACCCCGGCATCGGCGTCGCACTCGCGGATCCCGACGGCGTTCGCGCGCAGTGGCGTCACTACCGCACGGACGACGGGGTCAGCGCTGTGCACGCCGCTGCTCTCGCCGAGTCCCACGGTGACCTGATCGCACGAGTCGGTGATCTACTCACGGCCGTGCATTCCCGTCGCGGCATGTACGGTTGCTTCGGCCTCCACGAGTGGGCGATGGTCTACCGAGCGCCCGAGACGCGTCATGAGGTACCGCTGCGGCTGGGGTCCGCCGGCACCGACGCCGTGGTGGAGGCCTCCGTTCTGCAGTGCTCGCACGTCGACGCGGTGCGCTTCTTCACACCCGCGGCACTGCCCCGCAACGCTCACCGGCCGACACGGGAGCTGCAGCGCGATTTCGACCAGCCGGGATGCCTGCACGTCAACATGGATCTCTACAAGTGGGCGATCAAGCTCGGTCCGCTCGTGCCCGGTGAGGTGCTGCTCGATGCGTTCGAGCTCGCCCGCGACATCCGCGAACTCGACATGCGCGCCTCGCCGTACGACCTCGGCGACTGGGGGTACGAGCCCGTGCGCATCGAGACTCCCGAGGGCAAGGCGGCGTATGTGAGCGCCCAGCGCGCCTTCACCGCACGGGCGGACGAGATTCGCGGCGCGCTCCTGGCGGCGCACGCGGACTACAGCGCGGCGCTCACCCGCTCGGCGTAGGACTCCAGGCGTGCGAACTCGGGGCGAGCTCCGCGCACGCGCACGGCGTCCGCGCCGACAGCGCACGCGAGCGTCAGCGCCACGTGCGCGTCGAGTCCGCCCGCGAGTGCGATCGTCACCGCGGCGCAGAAGGCGTCTCCCGCGCCGACGGTGTCGACGGGTGTGACGCGCTCGGCGGGCACGCGCGCGATCTCGGTTCCGCGCTCCAGCAATGACGCACCGCCGGCGCCGTGCGTCACGACGACGCGCTGCGCGGTGGCCAGAGCGGGCAGTGCCGCGTACTCGCTGTCGTTGACGATCACCAGGTCCGCACGCGCGATCGCAGCTCCGCTCAGTGCGCGCGCGGGAGCAGCGTTGATCGCGAGGTAGCCGGTTGCCTCGGATGCGAGCCGGTCGATCACGGCGAGAGGGATTTCCAGCTGGGTGAGAATCACGGATGCCGCCACCACCGCCTCGTCCGTCACGGTCAGCGTCTCGTTCGCCCCGGCGCACACGACGATCTGGTTCTCACCCGCAGCGTCGACGGCGATCAGCGCCGTGCCGGTCGGCTCGACACTCGTGCCGACGGCGGACACATCCACCCCGGCCTGTCGCAGCGCCTCGCGCATCTCGCGCCCGTCGGCGTCGTCGCCCACCGCACCGATCATCACGGTGGCGGCTCCGAGGCGCGCGGCCGCCGCGGCCTGATTGGCTCCCTTTCCGCCCGGCGATCGACGCAGGCGTCCGCCTCCGACCGTCTCCCCCGCCGCAGGCAGACGTTCCACATCGGCGACGATGTCGATGTTGATGCTGCCGATCACCAGCAACCGCGTCTGGTGTGTGATCCGGGCGACATCTGCGGCGTCTAGCATCGCTCCAGGCTACGCGTGCGCGTGGTCCGAACGGAGAACCATGTCGTCTGCACGTCCCCGCCCGGTCTACTTCGACTGCGATACGGGCGTCGACGACAGCGTGGCGCTCGCGTTGCTGCTGGCATCGCCGGAGATCGCGCTGGTCGGCATCGGCACGGTCAGCGGCAACGTCGATTCGACGCAGGCGGCCCGCAACACGCTCGACCTGCTCGCTCTGGCGGCGCGCGACGACGTGCCGGTCGCCGTGGGCGCCCACGACCATCTCTCCCACGCGCACGATGGCGGCGTCCCTCACATCCACGGGCACAACGGTGTCGGAGACGTCGTGCTGCCGACGTCCCCGATCGAGCCCGACCCGCGCACGGCCGTGCAGCTCCTCCTCGACCTGTCTCATGCGCACTCCGGTGAGCTCGTCGTCGTCACGGTGGGTCCCCTCACCAATCTCGCGCTGGCGCTGCGTGCGGATCCGACGTTGCCCGAACGCGTCGCCTCCGTCGTCACGATGGGGGGCGCGGCGCTCGTTCCGGGAAACATCACCGCCGTCGCGGAGGCGAACATCTACAACGATGCCGAGGCCGCGGCCGAGGTGGCCGAGGCATCCTGGCCGCTCACCCTGGTTCCGCTCGACGTGACTCTCGAGCACCGCCTCGATGAGGACGATCGGGCGGCGCTGTTGGCCTCGGGGCAGCCTCTCGCGCGGGCGATCGGCGACATCCTCGACCTGTACTTCGACTTCTACGTCGGCCTCTACGGCACGCGCAGCTGCGCGCTGCACGACCCCCTCGCGGCGGCGATCGCCATCGGTCTCGTGACGCCCAGCGTGGCACCCGCCGTTCCTCTGGTGGTCGATGCCGGCGATGGTCCCGGGCGCGGTCAGACGATCGCCGACCTGCGGGCGCCGCGTACGGGCTACATCGACCACCCGGGCGTGACGACGCGCATCGTGCTCGACACCGACCGTGCGCTGGCGCCGGTGCTCATCGAGCGTCTGACGACGCCGCGGGCCTGAACGCCCGAGCGAAGATGGCCCGACCGCGGGTCGCGAGTGCCGCGCGTTCGTCCTCGTCGGAGCGGGCCAGTACCGTCGCGATCATCCCGACGGCCAGCAGCACGTCGTCGACGTCGACATGCGATGCGAGTGCGCCCGTCTCGCGCTCCGTGCGCACCAGGCGTCCGACGATCGCGGCGAACCGCGCGCCGAGGCGCTCGACGTCGGGATCGTGCCGGTCCGCCTCGACGAGGTCGATCATCGCGGTCGAGACGACGGCCTGAGCGCAGACCACGTCGAACAGGGCGGTGAGTCCGGTGCCGGATGCCGCGACGAACTGCTCCACCTCATCGAGGTTCTCGTCGAACACGGCAGCCGCGAGCGCCGTACGGGACGGGAAGTGCCGATAGAGGCTGCCTTGGCCGACCCCTGCCCGGCGGGCCACCGCCGACAACGGCGCGGAGAGTCCCTGCTCCCCGAAGACCTCGCGCGCGGCAGCCAGAAGTGCCGCGCGATTCGCCGGGCCGGCCGCGCGTCCCCGATTGGGACGAGCAGCATCTTTCGCGGAGGACGACATGGGCATAACCTAATACCGGACACAGTTGTCCGGTAGAAAGGGGACCCCATGTCCGGCTCGACGCTCACCGCAAACTCCTCCATCGCCGACTGGCTCGCCGACCCGGCGGGCAACGCGATCCTCACCGAGATGCTCGCTCAGAACGGGCAGACTCCCGACGTGTTCAAGCCCGTCCGTCGGCTCGCCATCAAACGGCTGGTCCCGCTCAGCCGCGGAATGTTCACGCAGGAGATGCTGGATGACCTCGTGCGGCGCGCAGCATCGGGAGAAGTGCCCGCTGGCGCACCCGCATCGATCGACACCGACGCGCCGCCCGCGGCATCCGTCCCCGCCGTCGAACCATGGACCGAACGGATCGACGCGGGCCGCTTCGCCGGCAAGACGGTGATCGTCACCGGTGCAGGCTCGGGCATCGGACGCGCCACCGCCTCGCGCATCGCGCGCGAGGGCGGCCACGTGATCGCCGTCGACGTGAGCGCCCCGCGTCTCGAGGAGTTCGCCGGAGAACATGCGGATGTCGCAGTCACGACCATCGTCGCCGACATCACCGACGATGCGGGCGTCGACGCGATCATGGCCGCCGCGGGCGACACGGTCGATGGCCTCGCCAACATCGCCGGCATCATGGACGACATGACGCCCGTGGGCGAGCTCACCGACGCGGTGTGGAACCGTGTCATGGCGATCAACGTCACGGGCACGATGAAGCTGATGCGTGCCGTGATCCCCGGCATGGTCGCGCGCGGATCCGGAGCGATCGTGAACACCGCCTCCGAGGCCGCGCTCCGCGGCTCGGCCGCAGGCGCCGCCTACACCGCCTCGAAGCATGCAGTGGTGGGGCTCACGAAGTCGAGCGCGTTCATGTACGGGCCGAGCGGCCTGCGTGTCAACGCCGTCGCACCGGGCGCCACGATCACGAACATCGAGGCCTCGTTCGCCTCGCCTCTGGGCGCCGAACGTGTGCAGTCCGCGATGGTGCTCATCCCGGGCGCCGTGGAGGCCGAGGCGCTCGCGGCATCCATCACCTTCCTGCTGAGCGACGACGGTGTGAACGTCAACGGCGTCGTTCTCGCGAGCGACGGCGGCTGGTCGGCCGCCTGATCCACGGAACGACGAAGGGCTCCCGATGGTCGTGAGCCCTTCGCGTGTGGTGGACCTGAGGGGACTCGAACCCCTGACCCCCTGCATGCCATGCAGGTGCGCTACCAGCTGCGCCACAGGCCCGTTTCTGGGTGTCACCCCTCGCGGGGCAACTCGATGAGCTTACTACATCGACGGCAAGGACACCGAATCGAGGCGGCTCATTCGGCGGATGCCGCGGGCACCGCTACCGACAGCACCGGGCAGTCCTTCCACAGACGTTCGAGGCCGTAGAACATGCGCTCCTCCTCGTGGAAGACGTGCACGACGATGTCTCCGAAGTCGAGCAGGATCCACCGGGATTCCTCGCGGCCCTCGCGCCGCAGGCGCTTGATGCCGGCTTCGAGCAGTCGCTCCTCCACCTCGTCGGCGATCGCCGCCACGTTGCGCTCATTGCGTCCCGTGACGAGCAGGAAGGCATCGACAAGCGGCAGCGGCTCCGACACGTCGAGCGCGACCAGATCTTCTCCGCCCTTGGAGTCGGCGGCGGCAGCGGCGACCTGCAGGGCGTCGATCGTCGACGCAGACGCCGTCACGAGAGGGCCCCGGTCGCGAAGGCGGCAACGAGGGCGACGACGAGCGCCAGCGCCAGCGCACCGGCCGTGATCGAGAGCACGAGCAGAAGACGGTTGCCCTTCTCGGGCGCTGGCGGACGGATGATCTCGCCAGAACCGTTCTTCACCGTGCTGATGGCCGCACTCGCGGAGATCGGTGTCGGCGACGACGCGGCCGGCAGCTCGCCGTCGATGAGCACAGCGTCGACCTCGTGGCCATCGGCCGCGCCTTCAACGTGCCCACGTGAGCCGAATCCCTCGGGCAGCTCGAACGTGCCGGTGATCAGCACCTCACCCGTGCCCGTGATGGGCGCGACGAGTGAGCCCGTCAGGAGAGGGTTCTGATTGACGATGAGGGCATTGGATGTCGACGTCGATCCACTCGACTCCCCGCCGGCGATCAGCAGATCATCGAAAGACGCTGACGGCACGGAGGCGGACCGCAGCTTGTCGAAGAGCCCCTCGCCGAGCGACGGATTCACCGTCACCTGTGACTCCTCGCGCGGAGGTGCGATGGGCACCTCCTCGACGAGCACGGCCGAGAGGGACTCTTCAGCGACCTCGACGGGCGTCGCCGACGCATCGGCGGCGAACACCGGAGCGGGGGATGCATCGCTCGCCACGGCGGGCGATGCCGGCTCGGGTGAGACCACCGGAATCGACGCCGTGCGGATCCGCTCCTGCTCGCGGGCCTGCCGGCGGGTGAGCGGGGACACACCGAGGTCGACGGAAGCGGCGGGACCGGGCGCCGGGCGCAGGTCGACGGGCTCCGCCGGCCGGGCGAGAGGAACAGCAGCGACAGGGGCGGCAGCGGGTGTGGCGACATCCGGTGTCTCGACCGCCTCTGCGGTCGCCTCGTCGACCACCGGGGTCGAACCGGTGTTGCGCAGGTCGCGCAGCTGACGACGCGTCAGCGGCGGCGTGCCGGACTGATCAGGGGAACTCATGCCTTGCTCCGATAGAGGTGATGTTTCGCAATGTACTGGACGACCCCGTCGGGAACGAGGTACCACACCGGTTGTCCGCGTTCTACGCGCGCCCGGCAGTCCGTGGAGGAGATCGCGAGGGCGGGAACCTCGAGCAGACTCACGCCACGGGGCGGCAGGCCGTCGGCGCTGAGCACGTGACCGGGGCGCGACACCGCGACGAAGTGGGCGAGATCCCACAGCCCATCATTGTCCTTCCAACTGAGAATCTGCGCTATGGCGTCAGCTCCCGTGATGAAGAAGAGGTCGGCACCCGGGTAGTGCGACTGGATGTCCCGCAGCGTGTCGACCGTGTAGGTGGGACCGTCACGATCGATATCGACGCGGCTCACACGGAACTGCGGGTTCGCGGCCGTCGCGATCACCGTCATCAGATAGCGGTGCTCGCTCTCGGTCACCCGGGACTTCTGCCAGGGCGTGCCGGTGGGAACGAACACGACCTCATCGAGATCGAAGGATGCCGCCACCTCCGACGCGGCGACCAGGTGTCCGTGATGGATCGGGTCGAACGTGCCGCCCATGACGCCGATGCGCGGCGTCCGTGCTGCAGCCGTCATGCAGGGCCTTAGTGGCCGTGACCCGCCTGCTCGAGCTCCTTGGCGTGCGACTTCGCATAGGCCTCCGCCTTGTGCGCGTGACGGTTCGCCGTGTGGCGGTACGAGAGCGTGACGAGCCCGAGGAGAGCGAACACCGAGATGGCGATGATCGGGAACACGATCGTCTCGAGCATCACGTTGCCGTGGCTCTCTTCGGCCGCGGACACGAGGATGGTCGCGAAGGTCATGGGTACTCCGTTCGGATGGGGGCGCGCGCGCCCGCTCAGTCTATGCCGTCAGGCACGCACCTGCCCGGCGCCCCGGGCGAGCCACTTCGTGCTGGTGAGTTCGGGAAGGCCCATCGGTCCGCGGGCGTGCAGCTTCTGTGTGGAGATGCCCACCTCGGCGCCGAAGCCGAACTCGCCACCGTCGGTGAACCGGGTCGAGGCATTCACCATCACGACGGCCGAGTCGACCTCCGCGAGGAACCGTTCGGCATTGGCCTCGTCGGCCGTGAGGATCGACTCCGTGTGGTGGGTCGAATAGGTGCGGATGTGCGCGAGCGCGTCGTCGAGGTCGTCGACGACCTTCATGGCCACATCCAGGGTCAGGTATTCCGTCGCCCAGTCCGCCTCGGTCGCGGGCACGACGCCGGGTGCCAGGGCGCCGACGGTCGAGTCGCCGTGGATCGTGACACCCGCCGCAGCGAGGGCGGCCGCCACATCCGGGATCAGACGCTCCGCCGCATCGCGGTGCACGAGGATCGTCTCGACCGAGTTGCAGACGCTCGGGCGCTGCGCCTTCGCGTTGACCGCGATATCCGCCGCCCAATCCGCGCGCGCCGTCTCGTCGAGGAAGATGTGCACGACACCTGCCCCCGTCTCGATGACCGGCACCGTGGACTCTGTCACGACGGTCTCGATGAGCTGCGCACTCCCCCGCGGGACCAGCACGTCGATCAGACCACGAGCGTGCATGAGCTCGCGGGCACCGTCGCGGCCTTCGTCGTCGAGAGTCTGGATCGCCTCGGGGTCGACACCCTCTGCGGCGAGAGCCTCCCGCATGACGCGCACCAGCTCTGCGTTGCTCGCCGCGGCCGCCGTGCCCCCTCGGAGCACCACGGCGTTGCCCGACCGCAGCGCGAGCGCCGCGATGTCGACGGTCACATTGGGACGAGCCTCATAGATCGAGCCGACCACGCCCAGCGGGACGGACACCTTGGTGAGCGTCACCCCACCCGCGATCACGCGCTCATCGAGCACGCGTCCCACCGGATCGGGGAGAGCCGCGGCATCGCGCACGGCACCGGCGAGGGCGCCCACGCGGGCCTCATCGAGGCGCAGACGGTCGAGCAGACCGGGCGCGAGCCCGTCCCGCTCGCCCCGCGCGAGATCGTCGGCGTTGGCCGCGACGATCGCCGCGGCATCCGCCTCGATCGCGTCGGCGATCGCACGCAGTAAGGATGCCTTCTTGTCGTCACCGAGCAGGCCGATCTGACGCGATGCGTCGCGAGCCAGAACCATCCGCTCGCGAGCGGTGGTGCGCACCAGGGTCATCCCGCCAGTGTATCCGCGCCGGTGCTCACCGGTCCCGTGAGCGGATGCCGCGGCGCCTGGTCATCCGGCACGAACCATGTGCCGACGTGCTCACCCCCGAGCGCCTCGCCGATGAGATCTGCGCTGGTCACGAGTACGCCCACTCCCGCGGCCGCGGCGAGCGTGGCGGCCGAGACCTTGGTCGCCGCTCCCCCGGTGCCGACGCTGTTGACGACGACCGAGCCGAACTCGTAGCCGGCGAGATCGTCTCCGAACGCGACGGTGTCGATCGGCGTCGCCCCGGGCTCACCGGGCGGGCGGGTGTACAGGCACTCGATGTCGCTCAACAGCACGAGCGCGTCCGCGCCGACGAGCCGCGCGACGAGCGCTGCGAGCCGGTCGTTGTCGCCGAAGCGGATCTCGTGGGTCGCGACCGTGTCGTTCTCGTTCACGATCGGAAGGATGCGCAGGCGCAGCAGGCGCTCCATCGCACGCCGCGCGTTCGACCGATGGGTCGCGTTCTCCAAGTCGCCGGCAGTGAGCAGCACCTGCCCTGCGACGATGGCGAACGGGCGAAGGGCCGCCTGGTAGCGATAGATCAGCACGTTCTGTCCGACGGCCGCCGCCGCCTGCTGGGTGGCAAGGTCTGTCGGTCGCTCGTCGAGACGCAGATACGGCATGCCGGTGGCGATGGCCCCCGAGGAGACCAGGACCACCTCGGTGCCCCGCCCGTACGCTTCCGCCAGGGCGGCGACGATCGGCTCGATCTTGTGGACGTTCTCGCCGCTGATCGAGGAGGATCCGACCTTCACGACCACGCGAGTCGCGCCGCGAAGCTCGGCGCGTGAGGTGACGGTCACTCGTCGTCCTCGTCGAACTCGTACGCGGACTCCGCGCGCGCGGCCGCCTTTGCATCCATCAGCTCGTGATACTGCTCACGGCGCTCGCGCGTCGTGCGACGCGTGCGATCATCCAGGCGCGGGTCTGTGCCTCGCGGCGCGGTCATGAGCTCGGCCGCCGAGGTGAGGGCGGGCTGCCAGTCGAAGACGATGCCGTCCCCCGGACCGATGACGACGGTGGCTCCGGGCGTCGCACCGACGCGGAACAGCTCGTCCTCGACGCCGAGCTTGGCCAGCCGGTCGGCGAGGAAGCCGACGGCCTCGTCATTCTGGAAGTCGGTCTGCTGCACCCACCGCACCGGCTTCTCGCCGAGGATGCGATAGATGTCGCCGTAGGTGCCGCCCTCGACGCGCACGGTGAAATCGGCCACCGCACCCTGCGGGCGGATGATCACGCGGGCCGGCGTGGGCGCGGATGACGCGACCTTCCGCTGCTCGGCGACGATCTCCGCCATCGCGAACGTGAGCTCGCGCAGCCCCTCGCGGCTGACCGTGGAGATCTCGAACACCCGATAGCCGCGCTGCTCGAGGTCACCGCGGACGAACTCGGCGAGTTCCTCCGCCTCGGGCACGTCCACCTTGTTGAGCGCGATGAGCTGAGGTCGCTCCAGGAGCGGCACCTGCCCTTCGGGCACCGGATAGGCACCCAGCTCGGCGAGGATGACATCGAGATCGCTCAGCGGGTCACGCCCCGGCTCGAGCGTGGCGCAGTCGAGCACGTGCACGAGCGCCGCGCAGCGCTCCACGTGGCGAAGGAACTCGAGGCCGAGTCCACGGCCGTCGCTGGCGCCCTCGATGAGCCCCGGGACATCCGCGATCGTGTAGCGGATGTCTCCCGCCTGCACGACGCCCAGATTGGGGTGCAGAGTCGTGAACGGATAGTCGGCGATCTTCGGGCGAGCCGCCGACACCGCCGCGATCAGGCTCGACTTCCCTGCCGAGGGGAAGCCCACGAGCGCCACGTCGGCGACGGTCTTCAGCTCGAGCCGGACATCGCCCTCCCAGCCGGGCGTGCCGAGAAGCGCGAAGCCCGGGGCCTTGCGCTTCGGGTTCGCGAGCGCCGCATTGCCGAGACCGCCGCGGCCACCGGGAGCGACCACCAGCCGCATGCCGGGCTCGATCAGATCGGCGATGAGCTCGCCGTCCTCCGTGGTGACGACGGTGCCCACCGGAACCGGCAGCTCGACGTCGTCGCCCTCGGCGCCCGAACGGTTGTCACCCATCCCGAACCCGCCGTTGCCGGCGGACCGGTGCGGTGAGTGGTGGTAGGACAGCAGGGTCGTGGTCTGCGGGTCGGCGACGAGCACGATGTCACCGCCGTCGCCGCCGTTGCCTCCGTCGGGACCGGCGAGCGGCTTGAACTTCTCACGACGTACCGACACACAGCCGTTGCCGCCCTTGCCGGCGCGCAGATGGAGCGTCACGGTGTCCACGAACGTGACCATGGCGGCATCCTCTCGATATGGGCCGGAAATGAGGCGAGGGGCGAGCCGAAGCCCGCCCCTCGCCGAGTCTTATGCGTCGACCCGGATCACTCCGCGGAAGCGACGATGTTGACGACCTTGCGGCCGCCCTTGGTGCCGAACTCGACGGCACCGGCCGACAGCGCGAACAGCGTGTCGTCGCCGCCACGGCCGACGTTCACGCCGGGGTGGAAGTGCGTACCGCGCTGGCGGACGATGATCTCGCCGGCGTTGACGACCTGGCCGCCGAAGCGCTTCACGCCGAGGCGCTGCGCGTTCGAGTCACGACCGTTGCGGGTGGAGCTTGCGCCCTTTTTGTGTGCCATCTGAACGTCTCCCCTGGCTGCTTACTTGATGCCGGTGACCTTGACGCGCGTGAGGTCCTGACGGTGGCCCTGGCGCTTCTTGTAGCCGGTCTTGTTCTTGAACTTCTGGATCACGATCTTCGGGCCGCGCTCGTTGCCGAGCACCTCGGCCGTGACCGACACCTTCGCGAGCTTGTCGGCGTCAGTGGTCACGGCGTCGCCGTCGACCAGGAGCACCGCGGCGAGCTCGACCTTCTCGCCGACCTGCGCCTGAAGGCGGTCGAGAACGACGATCGAGCCGACCTGGACCTTCTCCTGGCGGCCGCCGGCGCGCACAACTGCGTAAACCACTTCACACCTGTTTCTTCAGGGAGCTGACTGCTCCGTGTTGTCCATCCGTATCGCCCGTGAAGGGCGGGAAAGTCACGGTGCCACCGGACATCGAGTCCTCGCGCCGCTCCCGGGGTGCAGCGCATGACGCACCAAAGGGATACTTTACCGGATGCCGCGCCCTCCGGCAAAGCGAGACGGGGCCGTGTCGCGGCATCCGCTCGTAGACTTCCGGAGTGATCCTGATCGACGACCCCCGCTGGCCCGCACACGGACGCCTCTGGTCGCATCTCGTCAGCGACCACAGCCTCGAGGAGTTGCACACGTTCGCCCGCGCGAACGAGCTTCCGGCCCGCGCCTTCGATCTCGACCACTACGACGTTCCGGCCGAGGCCCACGAGCGTCTCGTCGCCGCCGGCGCGACCGCCGTCGACGGGCACACGCTCGTGCGCCGGCTCATCGCGTCCGGTCTGCGCGTACGCGCGCGCGACCGCGCTTAGCCCTGCGGCTGCTCGCCGACGACCGGCGTCGTCGTGAGCGTCGCCGTCGTCACACGGCGGCGCGCGCGACCCTGACCGGGGGCCTTCGGCTCAGGCAGCGCGTTGAGCACCGAGTCGAGGAGGATGTCCGCTTCGCTCTTCGAGGATCCCCCGTCGGAGCGCTTGCGACGACGCTTGGGACGCTCGGGCTGCTCAGCGCTATCCGCCGACGGCAGCTCGATCTCCAGCGGTACACCCGAATCGGTCAGCACGGGCGCGATGGTTGAGGCCGCGATCTTCGCGAGTGCCGACTTCGCACCCTCGGTGATCACGTGGGTGCCCCCACCCGCCGGAGCCGGCTGCTGCGGAGCAGCCGCGGCGTTCACGCCGTTCTGCCCCTGGCCGCCGCGATTGCGCCGCGTGCCGCCGTTCGTGGCGGGCGCCGCCGTGCGGTGCTTCACAACCGGGTCGTGGTGCACGATGACGCCGCGCCCGGCGCAGATCTCGCACGCCTCGCTGAAGGTCTCGAGCAGGCCGAGCCCCAGCTTCTTGCGGGTCATCTGCACGAGCCCGAGGGACGTGACCTCGGCGACCTGGTGCTTCGTCCGGTCGCGCGAGAGGCACTCGATGAGGCGCCGCAGCACGAGATCGCGGTTCGACTCGAGCACCATGTCGATGAAGTCGACGACGATGATGCCGCCGATGTCGCGCAGTCGCAGCTGACGCACGATCTCCTCGGCCGCCTCGAGATTGTTCTTCGTGACGGTCTCCTCGAGGTTCCCGCCCGAGCCGACGAACTTGCCCGTGTTGACGTCGACGACCGTCATGGCCTCGGTGCGGTCGATGACGAGCGAACCGCCCGAGGGAAGCCACACCTTTCGCTCGAGCGCCTTCTCGATCTGCTCGGTCACGCGGAACGTGTCGAACGGGTCGCGCTCGCCCTCGTAGCGCTCGACGCGCTCGAGAAGGTCGGGCGCCACCGCACGCAGGTAGCTCTCGATGGTCTGCTGGCCCTCGTCACCCTGGATGAGCATCTTCGTGAAGTCCTCATTGAAGACGTCACGCACGATCTTGACGAGGAGGTCAGGCTCGGAGTGCAGCAGCGCCGGCGCCTGACCCGCCTGCGTCTGGGCGCTGATGTGCTCCCACTGCGAAGTCAGACGCTGCACATCGCGGGTGAGCTGCTCCTCGGTGGCGCCCTCGGCCGCGGTGCGCACGATCACACCCGACGACTCCGGCAGCACCTCCTTGAGGATCTTCTTCAGGCGGGCGCGCTCGGTGTCGGGGAGCTTGCGCGAGATGCCGTTCATCGCTCCACCCGGCACGTACACCAGGTAGCGACCCGGGAGCGAGATCTGGCTCGTGAGCCGGGCGCCCTTGTGGCCGACCGGGTCCTTCGTGACCTGCACGAGCACACGGTCGCCGCTCTTGAGGGCGAGCTCGATGCGACGCGGCTGGTTGCCGGTCTCGACGCCATCCCAGTCGACCTCACCGGAATAGAGCACAGCATTGCGGCCCCGGCCGATGTCGACGAACGCGGCCTCCATGCTCGGAAGCACGTTCTGCACGCGACCGAGGTAGACGTTGCCGATGAGCGAGGCGTCCTGGTTGCGGGCGACATAGTGCTCGACGAGCACGTCGTCCTCAAGGACGGCGATCTGGATGCGACCGTTCTTCGACCGCACCACCATCACGCGGTCGACGGCCTCACGGCGCGCGAGGAACTCGGCCTCGGTGACGACCGGACGGCGACGGCCGGCCTCACGACCGTCGCGCCGACGCTGCTTCTTCGCCTCGAGACGCGTGGAGCCCTTGATGCGCTGCGGCTCGGTGATCAGCTCGACGGCGCGAGCCGGGCGGGTGTACTCACGCTCCTCGGTGGCCTCGCCACCCGTGCCGCGGCGACGATTGCGGCGACGGCTGGTGCTGGTGCCCGGCTGGACGGCGTCCGCCGGGGCGGGCGACTCGTCGATGTCGTCGAGCAGCGGCAGCAGTGCGACGGGCGGCGCGTAGAAGTGGAGAGCTGCCGAGACGGTGGACACGAAGGTCTCGGGCAGCAAGCCGAGCCCGACCGCGGTGAGCGGACCCTCCGGCTCCGCGACAGACTCCGGCTCGGCCTCCGCCTCAGGCTCGGCGACCGGCTCAGGCTCGGCGTCCGGCTCAGCTGCCTCGGTCTCCGTGGTCGCGACATCGGCGGTGGCATCGGCAGAGCCCGGCTCCGGGACGCCGTCATCGCTCACAGCCCCGGTCACCGCCGAGTCCACGACCTGATCGGAAGCAAGAACGTCAGCCGCAGGCTGCACGGTGAAAGGGTCGGCGATCGCGGGGGTCGTGGCATCCGTCACGGCGTCAGCAACGTCAGCGGGGTTCGAGGGGATGTCGGCATCATCGGCCATCACAGGCTTGTCTCCCAGCCCGGCGACACCGCGCGTCGCCCGGCGATCTCATCTCTGGCGGCGGCGCACCCGGCGCTGCCGCAAACTCACTCGGTGTGCAGGAGGCTCGAGGCTCGTCCTGCGAGGGCGGTCATCGCCCGAAGTCTGCATCGATGTCGCGAGCGGCGCGGCCGCCGCGGCATCCGGTTCATTATCTCATCTTCCGTGTCGTCCGCGCGACGGGTGGATGCCGCGGCGCGTCGAGCCTCTCATTCTCACGGTCGCTGCGCCGGCGCGGGCCTGCTGCGCACCGCGAGAATGCGGGCATGCCCGACCATGCATCCGCACCGCGCACACCCGCTTTCGGAATCTGGCTGATCGTCGCCGGCGTGGTCGGCTGGACGGCCGCCTTCGAACTCACGCTCGAGCGGCTGCACCTGCTCGCGAACCCGGCAGCCGCGGCATCCTGCGACTTCAGCGTGCTCGTCCAGTGCAAGGCGAACCTCGAATCGTGGCAGGGCAGTGCATTCGGCTTCCCCAACCCGATCCTCGGCCTCGCAGGCTGGGTGGCTCCGGTGATCATGGGCGTGGCAGTGCTCGCCCGGGTGCGCTTCCCCGGCTGGTTCTGGGGGCTGTTCTGGTTCGGCACCGCGAGCGCGTTCGGGCTCGTCACCTGGTTCATCAGCCAGAGCATCTTCCAGCTGCACACCCTGTGCCCGTGGTGCATGCTGACCTGGTCGATGACGATCCCGACGTTCTACGCCGTGACCGTCCACGTGCTGCGCATCGGCGCAGTTCCCGTCACGGCGCGCACCCGGTCGCGCGCGGGACGCCTGATGGCGTGGGTGCCGCTCGCCACGATCCTCAGCTACGCGGTCGTGATCCTCCTCGCCCAGCTGCGATTGGACGCGATTCCCAACGTGCTCAGCACCTTCTTCGGCTGAGCTATCCACAGGCACCCCCGCGCCGCCGTCTCCGCTCGCTAGCGTGAGGGCGACGCGAGGAGGCAGCGATGTCGTACGAGACGGACGGCATGACCGCGCTGGATGCGGCTCGAGCCCGCATCGATGCCCAGATCGCGGCGGCCCGCCAGGCAGCGGATGCCGCGGCTCGCATCGAAGCCGACCTTCGCGCGCTGCGCGTCACTGCGACCTCACCCGGACGCGAGGTGTCCGTGACCGCCGGCGCGACGGGGGCGATCGATCGCATCGAGGTGCAGGACACCGCGCTCGACGTCGACGCCCGCTCGCTCTCCCGCCTCCTCACCGAGACCGCCGCGCAGGCACAGGGTCTCGCGGCCGCGCGGGCCGTCGAACGGCTCGCCGCTGTGGCGGACGTCGACTCCCTCACCGTGACGCGCACCGGTCCGGTACACGATGACGGACCCGGTTCGGGCGCCTGATGATCATGCTCGACCGCCTCGTCGTCACCCCAGCCCGGCTCGCCGCCGCGGCGGCCCGCATCACGAGCGCGGGTCGCGCAATCGACGACGCCCTCACCCAACTCGAGAGCGACGCGACGGCGTTGCGAGGATCCTGGTCGGGCGAAGCCCAGCAGGCGTTCGATGCGGCCCAACGACAATTGCGCGCCGGGCTGGCAGACCGCACCGACGCACTCGCTCGCATCGACACCGCCCTCACCGCCCTCGCCGAGTCGTACACCGCCACGGACCTGCAGGGCGCACGCTCTCTCGGAGCGACCTCGTGACCGCGGCGAATCAGCGCATCGTCCTCGACGGCGACGTGCTGCAGGCTCAGGAGACACTGCTGCGCGAGGCGTCCGCCGAGCTGGACCGGGCGGCGGCGCGCACCGCGACGCCGCTCGGGCCGATCGCGTTCGGTGCGCTCGCACAGGGACTCCTCGTGCCCGCGACCACTGCTCTCGCGTCCCATACGCGTGACCTCCTGGGCATGGCGCACACCCTCAGCGACCGCATGGCCGACGGGGCGTCGCACGCGGGCACAGCCTTCGCCCGCGTCGAGGACGACGCGACGACGACCTTCACCGGGACGGAACCATGAGCGCGTCGTCGCTCGCTGCAGAGATACGCGGCGGCGCCTGGGCCGGCGGCCTCCCGCGCAGCGCTCTGGGCGCACCGGCGTGCGCGGAGATCCCCGGCATCGCGGGCGTCGTGATCACCTACGTGCAACCGCTTCGGGACTGGGTCGACCAGCTGCTCGGTGACAGCGCCCAGGTCGGGGGTGTCGCCGCGCAGTGGGAGGACGCAGCGGCGTCGCTGACCGAACTCGCGCCGCGACTGCGCGTCGGCCGCACCGCCCTCACTGATCTCGACGGCCGCACCGTGCGCGCGTTGCGAGAACGACACGACGACCTCCTGGCGGTGACGAGGGATGCCGCGGAGTGGGCCGCGGCGACAGCGGCATCCCTCCGTCTCGCCTCCCGAATCGTGGATGCGACCCGAACCTACGTCTGCGAGGTGCTGGCCCGCCTCGCGCGCTTCGCCGAGCAGCTGTTCTCGTTCTCCCTCAACCCGCTCGAGATCGCCCACCGCGTGACGGATTTCGCGCGCGCCGCCGCAGATCTCGTCGCCGCGACCGGACGGCTCGTGACCGAGCTCCTCGAGGCTCTCCACGCGCTCTCCGCGCTCATCCAGCGCCTCATTCCGATCATCGCCGAGGCTGCGGCGACACTGAAAGACGTCGTCGCCCGCATGCTGCCCGCCGTCGGACTCGCCACCGGCGGACTCGTCGGGATGCTGTTCGGCGGAGCCGCGCAGAACTTCCTCCAGAAGTCTGCCGACGTCGAAGAGCTCGACCCCGACACGCTCGACCCGACGCGCCGACAAGCATGGGAGGACGCGCAGCGCGTCACCCGGCTCGACACCTTCGCCGACCTCGTCGCGGTGAATGGCACGACGGATCTGATGGGCGGCGCCGATGCGACGGTGATCGACGTGAAGCGGGTCGTCCGGGCCGACGGTTCGGAGCACTGGGTGGTCTCGGTTCCCTCCACGCAGGACTGGCAGTTCAGCGGCGACAAGGGGGCTATGAACGATCGCGACTCGAATATCGCACTCATGCTCGACAACCCCCTGCTGAGATCCGCGTATGAGCGAGCCGCGCTCGAGGCGATGAGAGACGCCGGCATCCGGCCCGGCGATCGGGTGGTGCTGACAGGCTTCAGCCAGGGAGGCATCCTGGCGGCGAACCTCGCGGCCGATCCGACGTTCCCGTACCGCACGATCGGGGTCGTCACCAACGGATCGCCTGTTGACGGGTTCGCGGTTCCCGCCGATGTCCCGGTCTACTCGTTCCAGCACGAGAGCGACCTGGTGCCGCGCCTCGACGGCAACGGCACCGGGCCCGTGCCTCCGAACGTGCACCGCATCACGCTGCCCGACACCGGGAACCCCCTGGCCGCGCACGACAACCAGTACTACCGGGACTCGATCGCCGCGTGGGAGCAGCTGTACGCCGCCCAACACGGCGCTCCCCCGCC
This sequence comes from Microbacterium sp. 71-23, assembly GCF_001897265.1. Lineage (NCBI taxonomy): Bacteria > Bacillati > Actinomycetota > Actinomycetes > Micrococcales > Microbacteriaceae > Microbacterium > Microbacterium sp. 71-23. The sequence continues at coordinate 282,675 of NZ_MKSL01000017.1, read as the reverse complement.
CGGACTCGACGCGCTCACCGGCGCGGTCGTCGACCACTCGATGTTCACGGCAGCAGAATGAGGATCATGTCCCCCCGACACGCGCTCCCCCGCACGATCGCGCTCGTCGCCACCGCCGTCGCACTGGTGACCGGCCTCGCCGGGTGCGTCGGCGCCCCGACGGCGGACGTGTCGTTCGAGCAGAAGATCCCCGCCGCGCTCGAAGGTGCCGGCCTCGGTCTCTCGGATGCGTGGGCGAGCCGCAGCACCGACGGGTTCACGGTGGTGCTCAACGTCGGCGCCGTGTCGACGGCCGCCGATGTCTCTGATGCGGAGCTGCGCCGCATCCTGCAGCTCATCGAGGCGAACAACACGCTGGGTGGTGACCGCCTCGATCTCACCGTGCGCAGCTCGAGCGGCGACCGCATCGACCTCGAGCCGGCCGCTGTCACGCTCGGAGCGGACCCCAGCGCCTACCGCGGATCCGTGCCCACAGCGCTATCGCTGTCGTGGGACGAGGTCACGCGGATTCTGCATTGACACCCGCTCCGCAACGTCGATGCCCGCCTCTTGGCGGAGGCGGGCATCAACACATCTCGCGCCGGACGACTCAGCCGAACCAGATCTCCAACTCGCGGGCCGCCGACTCCGGGCTGTCGCTGCCGTGCACCAGGTTCTGCTGCACCTTCACCCCCCAGTCGCGACCGAAGTCGCCGCGGATCGTCCCCGGAGCGGCCGTCGTGGGGTCGGTGGTTCCCGCGAGGGACCGGAACCCCTCGATCACACGGTTGCCGGCGAGGCGGATCGCGACCGACGGACCGGACATCATGAACTCGACAAGAGGCTCGTAGAACGGCTTGCCTTCGTGCTCGGCGTAATGCTGCTCGAGCCGGCCCCGTTCGGGCTCCACGAGTCGCAGATCGACGAGCGAGTACCCCTTCGCCTCGATCCGGGCGAGGATGGCTCCGGTCAGGCCGCGGGCGACGCCGTCGGGCTTGACGAGGACGAGGGTTTCTTCGGTGGCCATGGTTCTCAGTCTCCGTTCTCGGCGCCCTCGACGAGCCGCGCGTTACGGCGATCGAGCTGGGCCCCCTTGATCGTCGCATATCCCCACATGGCGCCGAAAATGACCCCGACGATGAACAGGCCGAACGCGAGGAAGCCGCTCAGGAACACGAGCACCTGCAGTGCCCATCCGAGCCAGATTCCCCATCGGAAGCGCAACACGAGGGTCGTGAGCACCATGACGACGGCCACGACGATGCCCCCGACGATGCCCCACCAGGGGTCGACGCCGTCGGGGAGACCCTTGAGTCCGTAGACGGCGAGACCGCCGAGGAAGACGACGATCGACTCGAATCCGAGGATGACGGCGCCCAGCGACTCCTCGGCACCGCGCCGACGGCGCTCGCGCGGGCTCACTGCTCCCACCCGGCCATCCAGTCCTCATCGCGCGCGAGCGCGATCGCCTCCCCCGCGAGCACGACGGAGCCCGCGATGACGACCGCGCGCCGCTCTCCCGTCGCCGCCCACGACCGGGCGGCCTCCGCCGCGTCGGCGAGGTCCGGATGCACCGACACCGGCAGGCCCGCAGCTTCGACCACATCGGCGACGGCGTCCGCGTCACGGGCACGGTCGGAATCGGGCGCGGTCGCGAAGACGTGGGTCGCGACATCGACGAGCTCTCCGACGATGCCGGATGCGTCCTTGTCGCCGAGCACGCCGAGCACGAGTCCCCATTCGTCGAAGTCGAAGGATGCCGCCAGCCCCGCCGCGAGCGCGTGCGCACCGTGCGGGTTGTGGGCGGCGTCGACGACGACGGTCGGGTGGGTGCCGATCAGCTGCAGGCGGCCCGGCGAGGTCGCCTGCGCGAGCCCCTCGGCGACCACGTCGCCGGTCAACGGCTGCGTGCCGCCTCCGATGAGCGACTCGACCGCCGCGATCGCGAGTGCGGCGTTCGCGGCCTGATGGGCGCCGTAGAGCGGCAGGTACTCGTCGGCGTAGGTGCCGGCGAGTCCGCGCACCGTGACGACCTGGCCCCCGACCGCCAGGTTAGCCGCCGTGACGGCGAACTCCTCGTCGGCGAACGAGATCGTCGCACCCTGACGCTCGGCGGCGGCGCGGAGCACGGCGGCGACGCCCGGCGTCTGCGCCGCGGACACGACGGCCGCACCGGGCTTGATGATGCCGGCCTTGACCTCCGCGATCGCCTCGACGGAGCTGCCGAGCCGATCGGCGTGGTCGAGACCGACCGGCGCGATCACCGCCACGTCGCCGTCGGCGGTGTTTGTCGAGTCCCACGACCCGCCCATCCCGACCTCGATCACCGCGACGTCAACGGGCGCATCCGCGAAAGCCACGAACGCGAGCACGGTGAGCAGCTCGAAGAACGTCAGCCGTGCATCGCCCGCGGCCTGCAGCTCCGCGTCGACGAGGTCGACGAACGGGGCGATCTCCTCCCACGCGTCGGCCACCTGCGCGTCGGCGATCGGCTCACCGTCGATCATGATGCGCTCGGTGAACCGCTCGAGATGGGGGCTGGTGAACAGGCCGGTGCGCAGACCGAGCGAACGCAGCAGGCTCTCTGCGATACGGCTTGTCGACGTCTTCCCGTTCGTGCCGGTCACATGCACCACGCGGTACGTACGCTGCGGGTCATCGAGGTACTCGAGCACGCGGCGTGTGCGCTCGATGCGCGGCTGTACCCACTGCTCCCCCTGCCGCTGCAGCAGTGCTGTGTAGACCGCATCGGCGCGAGCGGTCTCGCGGGCGGTCACTCGGTCACCCCCGCGCGTGCGACCTCGACGCGGAAGGCGCCCGCGTTCGCGAAGGCGCCCGCCTCGAACGAGCCGGTGTGCTCGCCGTGGCCGGCGGCGTCGAACGTCGAACCGACGAGCACGTGTCCGTTCACGGTCGCGCTGACAGCGAGCGTCTCGTCGGCCACGCCCGCGAGAGCGAAGGCGGCCGCGACGGCGGCGGCGTCCGTGTCGTCGTCGAAGCGCAGCGAGAGCGAGATGCGGTCGCTGACGTCGAAGCCGGCGGCCTTGCGCGTGTCCTGCACGGCACGGATCACGTCGCGCGCGAGACCTTCGGCCTCGAGCGCGGGTGTCGTGGCGGTGTCGAGCAACACGAATCCGCCGCTCGCGAGCACCGCGAGCGCCTCACCCTCCGGACGACCCGACGTCTCGACGGCAAGCTCGTACTCCCCGTCGACGAGCGCGAGTCCGCCCGCCGTGACGACGCCGTCGACCACCGACCAGTCGCCCGCCTTGGCGGCCTGGATCACCTGCTGCACCTGCTTGCCGAGTCGAGGCCCCGCCGCGCGGGCGTTCACCGTCAGGCGGTGAGAGATGCCGAAGGCGGCGGGGGTGTCGGCGGCGAGCTCGACGAGCTCGATCGCCTTCACGTTGAGCTCGTCCTGCAGGATCGTCTCGAACTGGGCGAGGGCCGCGGCATCCGTCACCACCACGGTCAGGCGCGGAAGCGGCAGGCGCACCCGCTTGCCTTCGCGCTTGCGCAGGGCGTTGGCGACGCTCGAGACCTCGCGCACGGTGTCCATCGCGGTGCGGATGTCGGCCGCCGCGGGGAACGCGGACGCGTCGGGCCAGTCGGTCAGGTGCACGCTGCGTCCGCCGGTGAGGCCCTGCCACACCCGCTCGGCGACGAGCGGCAGCAGGGGCGCCGCCACGCGCGTGAGCGTCTCAAGCACGGTGTAGAGCGTGTCGAACGCCTCCGTGCTGGTCGGATCGGAGACGTCGCCCCCGGTCCAGAACCGGTCGCGCGAGCGTCGGATGTACCAGTTCGTCAGCGCCTCGGCGAACTCGCGCAGGCGAGAGGCCGCGGTGGTCGAGTCCAGACCCTCGAGATCGGATGCCACGTCCCGCACCAGGTCGCCGGTCAAGGCGAGGATGTACCGGTCGAGCACGTTCGTCGAGTCGGTGCGCCATGTCGCCGTGTAGGCCTGGCCCCCGGGCCCGCCGGCGGCGTTCGCGTAGGTCGCGAAGAAGTACCACGCGTTCCACAGCGGCAGCAGGAACTCGCGCACACCCGCGCGAATGCCCTCCTCCGTCACGACGAGGTTGCCGCCGCGCAGCACCGAGCTCGACATGAGGAACCAGCGCATCGCGTCGGAGCCGTCCCGGTCGAACACCTCGGAGACGTCCGGATAGTTGCGCAGCGACTTCGACATCTTCAGGCCGTCGTTGCCGAGCACGATGCCGTGGCACGACACGCCCGTGAACGCGGGGCGTCCGAACAGCGCGGTGGAGAGCACGTGCATGACGTAGAACCAGCCGCGCGTCTGCCCGATGTACTCGACGATGAAGTCGGCGGGAGCGTGCGCATCGAACCACTCGCGGTTCTCGAACGGGTAGTGCACCTGCGCGTAGGGCATCGAGCCGGAGTCGAACCAGACGTCGAACACGTCCTCGATGCGGCGCATCGTGCTGCGGCCGGTCGGGTCGTCGGGGTTCGGGCGGGTGAGCTCGTCGATGTACGGGCGGTGCAGGTCGACCTGGCCCTCCGCGTCACGAGGGAGCGTGCCGAAGTCACGCTCCAGGTCCGCGAGCGACCCGTAGACGTCGACGCGCGGATAGGCGGGGTCGTCGCTCTTCCACACCGGGATCGGCGAACCCCAGTACCGGTTGCGGCTGACGGACCAGTCGCGCGCGCCCTCGAGCCACTTGCCGAACTGGCCGTGCTTCACGTTGCCCGGCACCCACGTGATCTGCGCGTTGCCGGCGATCAGGTCGTCCTTGATGTCGGTGACGCGGATGAACCAGCTCGACACGGCCTTGTAGATGAGAGGGTTGCGGCACCGCCAGCAGTGCGGGTAAGAGTGCTCGTAGCTCGCCTCGCGCAGCAGCCGACCCTCCTGCTTCAGCAGGCGGATGAGCGGACGGTTCGCGTCCATCCAGAGTTCGCCCGCGACATCCGTCACCTGCGGCAGGAAGCGGCCACCGTCGTCGAGGCTCACGATCGTCGGGATGCCGGCTGCATCCCCGATGCGCTTGTCGTCCTCGCCGTACGCGGGAGCCTGGTGCACCACGCCCGTGCCGTCGCTCGTCGACACGTAGTCGTCCGCGAGGATGCGCCACGCGTTCTCGGTGCCGAACGCCTCGTCGGCGTAGTAGTCGAACAGGCGGTCGTAGTGCACGTCGGCGAGCTCGTGGCCGAGCACGGTGCGCTCGACGGCCTCGCGCGCGGCATCCGCGTTCTCGTAACCCAGGTCCTTCGCATAGCCGCCCAGAAGGTCGGCGGCGAGCAGGTAACGGTGCGCCGCCGCGGAGGACGCGTCGTCGGCGGTCGGGATGTCGGCGGCGCCCGCCGGCCCGCCGGGCACCACGACATAGGTGATGTCCGGGCCGACGGCGAGGGCGAGGTTCGTGGGGAGGGTCCAGGGGGTGGTCGTCCACGCGAGCACGCGCACACCGGTGAGCCCGAGCGCCTCCGCCTTGGTGCCGACGAGCGGGAACGTGACGGTCACCGAGGGGTCCTGGCGCATCTTGTAGACGTCGTCGTCCATGCGAAGCTCGTGTGCCGACAGCGGCGTCTCGTCCCGCCAGCAGTACGGCAGCACGCGGTAGCCCTCGTACGCGAGACCTTTCTCGTAGAGGGTCGCGAAGGCCCACAGCACCGACTCCATGAAGGTCGCGTCGAGCGTCTTGTAGCCGTTCTCGAAGTCGACCCAGCGCGCCTGCCGGGTGACGTAGTCCTCCCACTCGTGCGTGTACTCGAGCACCGAGGCACGGGCCTTCGCGTTGAAGGTCGCGATGCCCATGCGCTCGATCTCGTCCTTCTCGGTGATGCCGAGCTGCTTCATCGCCTCGAGCTCGGCGGGAAGGCCGTGCGTGTCCCAGCCGAACACCCGATCGACCTTCTTGCCGCGCATCGTCTGGAAGCGCGGGAAGAGGTCCTTCGCGTAGCCGGTCAGCAGATGTCCGTAGTGGGGCAGGCCGTTCGCGAACGGCGGTCCGTCGTAGAACACCCACTCCTCGGCGCCGTCGCGCTGGGCGATCGACGCGCGGAAGGTGTCGTCGTGCGCCCAGAAGTCGAGCACCTCGCGCTCGATCTCGGGAAAGCGGGGGCTCGGGGCGACGTCGGCGGAGGGTCCGAAAGCGGACGGGCGGGGGTAGGTCATCGTCTCTCTCACAGGATTCGTGTGCTCCTGCCGGGACGACCCTGAGGCCGCGGTACCACCCCGCATTGACGGATGCCGCGGCATCCGTCCTCTTTCACTGCGGCTGTGACGGGCCTGCCCCGCGCGGGTCTAGTGGGCCGAAGCCGTTCTTCCGCGAGCTCCCCGGTGATGGCCGGATCGGTGCTGGTCGCACAAGTCTACCGGCGCTGACCGCGACTGTCGCGCCCCGCGCGCCATACTGACCGCATGGATGCCGCGTCCCTCCCCGTGCCCGTCGACCCGGC
>NZ_MKSL01000017.1:201578-276258 GCF_001897265.1 Microbacterium sp. 71-23 | reverse complement strand
CGATGTCGTGGCGCTCGTGCCGGGCGTCTCCGTGGCGATCCCCGTCGGCACCGCGTTCCAGTTCGCGAGCGACGGTCACGGCCTCGTCATCCTCGGCGCGACCGCGCCCGCCTGGCCGGGCGACGACGAGGCCGTGCGCGTCGCCGGCCCGTGGGAGCCCACGCTCGGCTGAGCGCGTGCGCGGTGCCGCGGCATCCGCCCCTCGGTAGACTCATCGGGTCGTCCACACTCAGGCACGCTCACACAGTGCCGCATATATCGCTCGAGGAGTCCCCCATGGCCGAAGTTCCCGACAAGCCCGCACTCGAGGGCCTCGAAGCGAAGTGGGATGCCGCGTGGGAGACCGCGGGTACCTATCTGTTCGACCGTGACGCGGCCAAGACGAAGGGACGCGCGGGCGTCTACTCCGTCGACACCCCCCCGCCGACCGCCTCGGGCAGCCTGCACATCGGACACGTCTTCAGCTACACCCACACCGACCTCAAGGTGCGGTTCGAGCGGATGCGCGGCAAGACTGTGTTCTACCCGATCGGATGGGACGACAACGGCCTGCCGACCGAGCGCCGCGTGCAGAACTACTACGGCGTGCGCTGCGATCCGACGCTGCCCTATGACCCCGACTTCACGCCCCCGTTCGAGGGCGGCGACAACAAGTCGAGCAAGGCGGCCGACCAGATCCCGATCAGCCGACGCAACTTCATCGAGCTGTGCGAGCGGCTGACCGTCGAGGACGAGAAGACCTTCGAGTCGCTGTTCCGGCAGCTGGGACTCAGCGTGGACTGGCGTCAGACCTACCGCACGATCTCCGACGAGACGATCCGCACGAACCAGCTCGCGTTCCTGCAGAACTACTCCCGCGGCGAGGCCTACCAGGACCTCGCCCCGACGCTCTGGGACGTCGACTTCCGCTCGGCGATCGCGCAGGCCGAGCTCGAGGACCGCGAGCAGCCCGGCGCCTACCATCGCCTCGCCTTCCATCGCACCGACGGCGGCGGCGACATCCACATCGAGACGACCCGCCCCGAGCTTCTCGCCGCCTGCGTCGCGCTCGTCGCCCACCCCGATGACGAGCGCTACCAGCCGTTCTTCGGCACCACCGTGACCACGCCCGTGTTCGGGGTCGAGGTTCCGGTGCTCGCGCACCCGCTCGCGCAGATCGACAAAGGCTCGGGCATCGCGATGGTCTGCACCTTCGGCGACGTGACCGACATCATCTGGTGGCGCGAGCTCAGCCTTCCGAACCGCACGATCATCGGCAAGGACGGCCGCATCGTCGCCGACGCCCCCGAGGCGCTGTCGACGGATGCCGCGCAGGCCGCTTTCGCGGAGCTCGCCGGCAAGACCGTGTTCAGCGCGAAGAAGCGCATCGTCGAGCTGCTGCAGGAATCGGGTGAGATCATCGGCGACCCGAAGCCGATCACCCACCCGGTGAAGTTCTTCGAGAAGGGCGACCGGCCCCTCGAGATCGTCTCGACCCGGCAGTGGTACCTGCGCAACGGCGCGAAGAACGCCGACCTGCGCGACGCGCTCATCGAGCGGGGACGCGGCATGACGTGGCATCCCGATTTCATGCGGGTGCGCTACGAGAACTGGGTCGGTGGCCTCACCGGCGACTGGCTCGTCTCGCGCCAGCGGTTCTTCGGGGTGCCGATTCCGGTCTGGTACGGCCTCGACGAGAACGGCGACCGCGACTACAGCCGCGTGATCACCCCCGACCTCGGTCAGCTGCCCGTCGATCCGACCATTGACGTGCCCGCGGGCTTCGACCCCTCGCAGCGCGGCGTGCCGGGCGGCTTCGACGGCGAGCAGGACATCTTCGACACCTGGGCGACGTCGTCGCTCACCCCGCAGCTCGCCGGCGGCTGGGCGCGCGACGAGGAGCTCTGGGGCCTCGTCGCCCCGTTCGATCTGCGCCCGCAGGGTCAGGACATCATCCGCACCTGGCTCTTCTCGACGATGCTGCGGAGCGTCTTGCAGGACGGCCGGGCGCCCTGGTCGGATGCCGCGATCTCCGGCTTCATCGTCGACCCCGACCGCAAGAAGATGTCGAAGTCGAAGGGCAACGTCGTCACGCCCGCGGACATCCTCGATGCCCACGGCTCCGACGCCGTGCGCTACTGGGCGGCGTCGAGCCGCCTCGGCACCGATGCCGCGTTCGACCCGCAGAACCCGACGCAGGTGAAGATCGGCCGTCGCCTCGCGATCAAGCTGCTCAACGCGGCGAAGTTCGTGCTGACCTTCCCGGTGCCGGAGGGCGCCGCGGTGACGCACGACCTCGACCGCAGCATGCTCGCGACCCTCGACACGGTCGTCGCCGAGGCGACGCGCGCGTTCGAGGGCTACGACCACGCCCGGGCGCTCGAGCTGACCGAGTCGTTCTTCTGGACGTTCTGCGACGACTACCTCGAGCTCGTCAAGGAGCGCGCCTACGACCAGACCGACGTGGGTCAGGCGTCCGCCGCGCTCGCGCTGCGCCTGGCGCTGTCGACGCTCGTGCGACTGCTCGCGCCGGTGCTGTCGTTCGCGGCGGAGGAGACCTGGTCGTGGTTCGAAGAGGGGTCTGTGCATCACGCCGCGTGGCCCGCCCCGCTGGGTCTCGAGGGCGACCCCCGCGTGCTCACGACCGTCGGTGACGCGCTCATCGGCGTGCGCCGCGCGAAGACCGAGGCCAAGGCCTCGCAGAAGACGCCGGTCACGCGTCTCGTCATCGCGGCGCCCCCCGCACAGATCGCACTCCTGCGATCCGCCGAGGGGGACCTCCGCGCCGTCGGCCGCATCGCCGAGATCGACTACGTCGAGGGCGACGCGCTGACAGTCGAGTCGATCGAGCTCGAGACGGCGGACGCCTGATGCAGCTCGGCACGCGGTGGACGGCGGGCGACACGCCCCCGTCGGCCGTGCCCGCCGTGCTGCACGACGCGATCGCCTCGGTGGAGAGAGCGCTGCCCGCCGACCCCCTCGGTCAGCCGCGTCCGCGATGGACACTCACCTGGCTCGAGCGTCGGCCGATCGCCGAACTCGACACGGGAGTGATCGTGACGGTGGATGCCGCGGGCTCACCCGTGGTGCGTCACGACGCCGACGACGAGTTCGCCTGATCCGCCGCCGCGTAGGCGCGCGGTGTTCCCCGCACGAGCAGCCGTGAGGCGCTGAGAGCGACGATAAGCGTGAGGGCGCCCGCGCTCGTGAACGGCAGCCGGAGGTCGGATCGCGCCACGAGCCCGCCAAGCAGCGTCGCCACCGGGAAGACGCCCCACGTGACGGTGCGGATGATGCCGAGCGCGCGACCGAACAGGTGCGCGGGGATGAGGTGCTGCCGCAGCGCTCCCCACGGCACGTTCCACACCGACACCGCGAACGCCATGACCGCGTAGGACGCGATCGCGGTGACGACGTCGGGAGCGAGACCCACCGCGACGAGGGACACGGCGACGACGACGTTCGCGAAGAGCAGCACCGGGCCGCGGCCGAGGAGACGCACCAGAGGCGCCGCGACGAACGACCCCACGAGGGCGCCGAGCCCGATCCCCGCCGTGACGAAGCCGATCGCCGCAGGCGTGACGTGCTGCACCTCGAGGAAGTAGAGGATCGTGGGCGCCTGGGCGAAGCTCAGGAGCGCTCCCACCACGGACGTGAACAGCACCACCGCACGCAGGTAGCGGTGTTGCCAGAGGTAGCGCAGCGCGGGGCGGGCGCCGTGAACGGGCACGGATGCCGCGGCATCCGTCTGCTCGTCGGTCTGCCGCGAGACGGCCAGCGACGGCAGCAGCAGGGCCAGGGCGATCGGAACCAGATAGCCGATCGCGCCCACCCAGAGCGGCAGGGCGATGGACAGGCCGAACAGCAGACCTCCGATGGGCGTGGCGATGAAGTTGTCGATCGTCACCTGGGACGCCTGCAGCCAGCCGTTGGCGCTGTCGAACCGCTCGCGAGGGACGATCGCAGGAACGGCGGCGTTGACGGCGTTCTCGAACAGGGTCTCGCCGATGCCGAACGCAAGGGTGCCGATCAGCAGCGTCCACACCGAGATCGCGCCGGATGCCACGAGGGCCCCGAGCCACACCGCGGCACCGAGCCGCAGCGTGTTGGCGACGGCCATGATGCGCCGCCGATCGAAGCGGTCGACGATGACGCCGGCAGGAATGCCGAACACGAGCCACGGCACGAACGCGAGAGCGCCGAGGATCGCGATGACGAACGGGTCGGTCGTCAGGGTGGTGGCGATGAGCGGCACCGCGGTGCGACCGACGCCGTCGGCGATGTTGCTGAAGGCGGTGGCTGTCCAGAGCGTGCGGAACGGGCGGCCGAGCGGCGGTGCCGCCGGCCTGATCGCTGTGGTGGTCATGACCGCGGCAGCAGTCCGAGCTGACGCGCTGCGGTGCCGGTGCTGCGCTGTGCGACGTAGGCGTCGAGACGCGCCGCCCGCTCATCGGCGCACGCGCGGCGGCGGTGGATGTCGTCGGCGGCTCGTTCGAGCAGGCGGGCGAGCACCCGCAGCAGCCGCTCATCGGCGGAGCGGGTGGTGGTGCGGGCTTCGGGGGGAGCCGTCAGGAGGGTCATCTCATCGTCCCTTCTCGGGGAGGGCGAACACATCGGCGTGCACCGTCACGGGCACGACGCCCTCGCCGCGCTGGTCCTTGTATCGGTCGACGGCGCCGTCTATGACGGCCTGGAGCTGGGCGACGACGTCGGCCGCCTGCACGGCTGTGAGGTGGATGGTCGCGGTCGTGATCATCGCGCTGTCGTCCCACACGCCGTTCTCGCGCAGGCTCGCCCCCACGTAGTCCATGAGCTGCTGGTGACGCCGGTTGAGGAACTCCGTCAGCACGACCTGAGTCGCCGCGCGGCCCGCGGGGGTCTTCACCGCCTCGGGGCTGCCGATCTGCACGCCGCCGCGAGGCCGTTCCCACCAGCGCTCGCGCGCGGTTCCCTGACCTTCGACCTCTCGAATGAGGTCATGCTTCGCGAGTGCGCGCAGGTGATAGCTGGTGGCGCCGGAGGACTCCCCCGTCATCGCCGCGAGGGTGCTCGCCGTCTGCGGGCCGTATTGCGAGATCAGATCGTAGATCTCGACCCGCAACGGGTGAGCGAGGGCCCGAAGTGCGCCGCCGTCGAGCACCCGCTGTTCGCGGGTCGTCGGGAGCGGGATCTCGTTCGTCATATCGCAAAGATATCTTTGCACGTGTTACTTTGCAAACGTTGCTTTGCATCGACGCATCCGGACACTCGGGCAGGGCGCTCGGCACACCACGCGACGTACGATCGAGGAATGGATCTCGGCATCACCGACCGCGTGGCCCTCGTCGTCGGCGGCACCGGCTACCTCGGGCGTCACATCGCCACGACCCTCGCCGCGGAGGGCGCCGTGGTCGTCACCGCCGGCCGATCGGGTGGCGATGTCACGATCGACGGCCAGGATGAGGCATCCGTCGTCGCCGGCGTCGACGAGGTGATCGCCCGGCACGGGCGGATCGACATCCTGGTGGTCACCGCCGCGCCCGCGGCGCAGACCCTCGACCCGGCGGACGCGTTCTCCCCCGCGGCCGTCGCGGCCGCGGTCGATGCCAAGTCGCTCGTCTTCCTGCGGCTCGCGAACGCGGTACTCCCGCACATGCGCGCCCGCGGGTCCGGCCGCATCATCGGCATCGCCGGGCAGCTTGCCCGCTCGTCCACGAGCGTCGTCGCGTCGGTGCGCAACGCCGCCCTGATCCTCGCGGCGAAGGCCCTCGCCGACAGCGTGGCCGGCACCGGCATCACCGTCAACGTCGTCAACCCCGGCAACGTGTTCGACGACGACCACCCGGTGCCCGCGGTCGGTCCCGGGCCCTCGACTCCGGAGCAGATCGCCGCCCTCGTCGCCTACCTCTCCTCGGAACCCGCGGCCGCCGTCTCTGGCGCGTCGATCGCCGCCGGACACACGTTCCGCGGCGTGTCGACCCTCTGAATCGACGCGATGCCGCGGCGTAGGCTGGCGGGATGAGCACGACGTCCCGCCATCCCCTTCTCGATCGTTCCGTGCTGCCGTACGAGCTGCCGGACTACGCCGCGATCGCCGTCACGGACTACCTGCCGGCATTCGACGCGGGATTCGCGCAGCAGCGCGCCGAGGTCGCCGCCATCACCGCGAACCCCGAGCCGCCGACCTTCGAGAACACGCTCGAGGCCCTCGAGCGCAGCGGCGACCTGCTCGGCCGCGTCTCGCGCACGTTCTACACGGTGAGCTCCGCCGACGGCACGCCCGAGATCCAGGAGATCGAGGAGACCGTCGCCCCGCTGAACTCGGCGCACTCCGACGCGATCACCCTCGATCCCGCGCTCTTCGCGCGGGTGGCCGCACTCTACGAGGCCCGCGACGACCTCGACCTCACCCCGGAGCAGCGCTACCTCGTCGAACGGCGCTACACGGTGATGTCGCACGCCGGCGCGGGGCTCGACGACGACGCCAAGCAGACCCTTCGCGATCTCAACGCCCGCCTGTCGGTCTTGACGACCACGTTCGAGCGCCATCTGCTGGCCGACACCAACGAGCTCGCCCTGCACGTGACGGATGCCGCAGACCTCGCCGGTCTCGCCGACAGTGACCTCGCCGCCGCGGCCCGGGCCGCCGCCGACCGCGGGCTCGATGGATATCTGGTGTCGCTCACGCTGTTCACCGGTCATCCGTACCTGTCGCGGCTCACCCCCCGCCGCACGCGCGAGCGTCTGCTGGCCGCCTCCCGGTCGCGCGGTATCCGTGGGGGCGAGCACGACAACCGCGACGTGCTCCTCGAGATCGTGCGGCTGCGCGCGCAGCGTGCCGAGCTGCTCGGATACCCGTCGCACGCGGCCTACGTGACGTCCGACCAGACCGCCGGTTCCCCGGAGGCCGTGCGGGCGATGCTGTTCCGCCTCGCCGCTCCGGCCGCGCGCAACGCCCGCGCCGAGGCCGACGCGCTGCAGCAGATCGTGAACGAGACCGAGGCGGCTCCGTTCGAGATCGAGGCCCACGACTGGGCGTACTACACCGAGAAGGTGAGGGCCGCGACGCTCGACCTCGACACCGCCGCCCTGCGGCCGTGGTTCGAGGCGGAGCGGGTACTCACCGAGGGCGTGTTCGCCGCGGCATCCGCTCTCTACGGTCTGGGCTTCGCCGAACGGACCGATCTCGCGGGCTACCACCCCGACGTGCGGGTGTTCGAGGTGTCGGATGCCGACGGCTCACCGTTCGGCCTGTTCGTCTTCGATCTCTACACGCGCGACACCAAGCGCGGCGGCGCGTGGATGAACTCGATCGTCACCGAGTCAGCGCTGCGCGGCACCGGACCGGTCGTGGTCAACAACCTCAACGTCGTGAAGCCGGCCGACGGCCCGACGCTGCTGACGCTCGCCGAGGTCACGACGCTCTTCCACGAGTTCGGGCACGCTCTGCATGGCCTCCTCGCGCGCGTCACCTATCCGTCGTTCGCGGGCACGGCCGTCTATCGTGACTTCGTCGAGTTCCCGAGCCAGGTCAACGAGATGTGGATCTACTGGCCCGAGGTGCTCGCGCGCTACGCGCGTCATCACGAGACGGGAGAGCCGCTGTCTGCCGATGTCGTCTCACGCCTCACGGGGTCGCAGGCGTTCAACGAGGGCTTCGCCACCAGCGAATACCTCGCGGCCGCCTGGCTCGACCAGGCTTGGCATTCCCTCTCGGCCGCAGAGGCGGCGGCGGTGACCGACGTGGCGGCGTTCGAACGGGCTGCCCTCGCCGAGATCGGTCTCGACAACCCGCTGGTGCCGACGCGCTACTCGTCGACCTACTTCGCCCACGTGTTCTCCGGCGGCTACAGCGCCGGCTACTACTCCTACATCTGGAGCGAGGTGCTCGACGCCGACACGGTCGAGTGGTTCACCGAGAACGGCGGACTCACGAGGGAGAACGGCGACCGGTTCCGCAGCAGGCTGCTCGGCGTCGGCGGCTCGAAGGATCCGCTCGAGGCGTACCGCGACTTCCGCGGGCGTGACGCCGAGGTGGCGCCGCTGCTCGCCCGTCGCGGTCTCACCGGATGACGTCGAAGACCTGCTTCTGGATGCCGTTGCCGTAGGCCTCGTGCTCCACCAGGGCGAGTTTCGTGAGGTCGCGGTCGGACCCGCTGAACAGCCGCAGCCCTGCGCCCAACAGCACCGGGAAGACGAGCAGGTGGTACCGGTCGACGAGGTCGGCGTCTTCGAGCGCGGCCACGAGGGTCGCGCTGCCGTGCACGATGATGGGGGCGCCGTCACCCTGTTTGAGGGCCGCGACGTCGTCGAGCGAGCGCAGAAGCGTGGCCGGCCACCGGTCGTCATCCTCCGCAAGGGTCGTCGAGACGACATAGCGTGGCATGGCGTTGTACCCGGCGAACTCCTGCGTCATCGTCGGCCAGACCGGAGCGAACGCCTCGTAGCTTCGACGGCCGAGGAGCATCGCTCCGGCCTCCTCCTGCTCGCGGCCCTTGAGCTCGTATGCAGCGGGGTCGAACGCCACGGACGAGAAGGTCCAGCCCGCGTTGCGGTACCCCGCTTCGCCGCCGGGGGCCTCGACGACGCCGTCGACGGACACGAACGAGGTGACGATGAGCTGACGCATGCGGTCAGCCTACGGGGTGGATGCCCCGCCCCACCGCCCTGCGCTCAGGCCGTCTTGCGCTTCTGGCGCAACACGACGGTCGGGGCCGCACCCTCTTCGACGGCGGCGCGGGTGACGATCACCTTGGCCACGTCGTCGGAGGACGGGATCTCGAACATGATGGGGCCGAGCACATCCTCGAGGATCGCGCGAAGTCCGCGCGCGCCCGTCTTTCGCGAGACCGCCAGCTCGGCGACCGCCTCGAGCGCGTCGCGCTCGAATCCGAGCTCGACGTCGTCGAGCGCGAACATGCGCTGATACTGCTTCACGAGTGCGTTCTTCGGCTCGGTGAGGATCTCGATGAGCGCGTCGCGGTCGAGCGGGGACACCGAGGCGACCACGGGGAGACGGCCGATGAACTCCGGGATGAGCCCGAACTTGTGGAGGTCTTCGGGAAGCACCTCGCTGAAGTAGTCGGGGGCCTCGTCCTTGCGCTGCAGCGGGGCGCCGAAGCCCACACCGTGCTTGCCGATGCGCGAGGAGATGATGTCTTCGAGCCCCGCGAACGCGCCCGCCACGATGAACAGCACGTTCGTCGTGTCGATCTGGATGAACTCCTGGTGCGGATGCTTGCGCCCGCCCTGCGGCGGAACCGAGGCGACGGTGCCCTCGAGGATCTTCAGCAACGCCTGCTGCACACCCTCGCCCGAGACATCGCGGGTGATCGAGGGGTTCTCGGCCTTGCGGGCGATCTTGTCGACCTCGTCGATGTAGATGATGCCCGTCTCGGCGCGCTTCGTGTCGAAGTCGGCGGCCTGCAGCAGCTTGAGGAGGATGTTCTCGACGTCTTCTCCGACGTAGCCCGCCTCGGTGAGTGCCGTGGCATCGGCGACGGCGAACGGCACATTCAGCCGCTTCGCGAGCGTCTGCGCCAGGTAGGTCTTGCCGCAGCCCGTCGGCCCGAGCATGAGGATGTTGCTCTTGGCGATGTCGACCTCGTCGGCCTTCTGCTCGGCCGGGAGCAGGGACTGCTGGGCGCGCACGCGCTTGTAGTGGTTGTAGACGGCGACCGACAGAGCCCGCTTGGCGGTCTCCTGCCCGACGACGTACTCCTCGAGGAACGCGAAGATCTCCCGCGGCTTCGGAAGGTCGAACTCGGCCACCTCGCCCGAGCCCTGCTCGGCCATGCGCTCTTCGATGATCTCGTTGCAGAGCTCGACGCACTCGTCGCAGATGTAGACGCCAGGGCCGGCGATCAGCTGCTGCACCTGCTTCTGGCTCTTTCCGCAGAACGAGCACTTGAAGAGGTCGGAACTCTCCCCGATGCGCGCCATGCTGCCCCTCCTGTTCGGCCTCGCGACGATGCGGTTCGAGCCTAACCGAGCAGGCCGACATCGTCGCGTATTGTCCCCCGGTTCGCGGCGCGCCGCGGCTGTGAGCACGAACGCCCCGCACCGGGGAGGTACGGGGCGTTCGCGGCATCCGCTCAGCTGGTGAGAGCCGCCGGGACGCGCTTGCGGGTCGTGAGCACCTGGTCGACCAGGCCGTACTCGAGCGCCTCCTGCGCGGAGAGGATCTTGTCGCGGTCGATGTCCTTGTGCACCTCTTCGATCGTGCGGTTGGTGTGGCGCGCCATGGTCTCCTCGAGCCAGGTGCGCATGCGCAGGATCTCGGCCGCCTGGATCTCGATGTCCGACGCCTGGCCGTGCCCCGACTCGCCGACGGCGGGCTGGTGCATCAGGATGCGGGCGTTCGGCAGGGCGAGACGCTTGCCGGGCGCGCCGGCCGCGAGCAGCACCGACGCCGCGGACGCGGCCTGGCCGAGCACGACCGTCTGGATCTGCGGCGACACGTACTGCATGGTGTCGTAGATCGCGGTCATGG
Organism: Microbacterium sp. 71-23; assembly: GCF_001897265.1. NCBI lineage: Bacteria > Bacillati > Actinomycetota > Actinomycetes > Micrococcales > Microbacteriaceae > Microbacterium > Microbacterium sp. 71-23. Next base: position 265,808 of record NZ_MKSL01000017.1, on the reverse strand, counting down.
CCGTGAACGAGCCGCCGGGCGAGTTGATGTACATGATGATGTCGCGATCGGGGTCCTGGCTCTCGAGCACGAGGAGCTGGGCCATGACGTCATCGGCCGACGCGTCGTCGACCTGCACGCCAAGGAAGATCACGCGGTCTTCGAACAGCTTATTGTAGGGGTCCTGGCGCTTGAAGCCGTAGGCGGTGCGCTCTTCGAACTGGGGAAGGATGTAGCGGCTCGACGGCATCGGGAAGCCCTGCGGCACGCCATGCATGGGGGTGTTCATTCGACTGCTCCTGAAAGTGTGTGCCGGTGGTCAGTTCTCGGTGCCGCCGCCGCCGATGACGTCGGTGGCCGATTCGCGGATGTGGTCGACGAACCCGTATTCCAGCGCCTCCTGCGCGGTGAACCACCGGTCGCGGTCACCGTCGGCGTTGACCTGCTCGACGGTCTTGCCGGTCTGGCTGGCGGTGATCTCGGCGAGGCGCTTCTTCATGTCGAGGATGAGCTGCGCCTGCGTCTGGATGTCGCTCGCGGTGCCGCCGAAGCCGCCGTGCGGCTGGTGGAGCAGCACACGGGCGTTCGGGGTGATGTAGCGCTTGCCCTTGGTGCCGGCGGTGAGCAGCAGCTGACCCATCGACGCGGCCATGCCGATGCCAACGGTGACGATGTCGTTCGGCACGAACTGCATCGTGTCGTAGATCGCCATGCCGGCCGTGATCGAGCCGCCGGGAGAGTTGATGTAGAGGTAGATGTCCTTCTGCGAGTCCTCGGCCGCGAGCAGCAGGATCTTGGCGCAGATTTCGTTGGCGTTCTCGTCGCGCACCTCTGAGCCGAGCCAGATGATGCGGTCCTTCAACAGCCTGTCGAAGACGCTTTGTGCGACAAGGGGTTCAGCCATGAGTGCTCCTGTTTCGGTTGCGTGAGAACGACACTACCGGCGGCGTTTCGGCGCCCCGCCCGTGTTCGCCGTCGGCAGATCAGGGCGTGGGATCGGCGAGTTCGCGGGCGTATCCGGTGACCGACCGGGTGTATCGCGGCAGGTGCGGCGCGAGGGCCTGGAGGGCGATGGATGCCGCGGCCCGCTCCCGTCCCGCGGACGCGAGCGCCAGCGCATAGAACGCCGCGGCGGCATCGTGGAGAGGCGTCCCCGCGCTGCGCGCGTATTCGGCCTCGAGCAGGGCGAGCGCCTCGTCGACGCGACCGAGGTTGCGGATCGTGCTCGCGTACTGGATCGTCGCGCGCGTGCGGCGCTCCTCATCGAGGCCGCCGGCGAGGGCGGCGCGGTAGAGCGGCTCCGCCTCCTCTTCGAGCCCGGCGGAGTCCCGCGCCCCGGCACGCTCGAACAGTGCGACGGGGTCATCCGCCCCTCGCTCGGACGCGAGGGCGTCGATCGCCGCGATGACGTCGGTCTCCGACAGGGTCGCGTCGTCCCACACCGCATCCACGCGGGCCTGCCAGTCGTCGTCTGTCATGCGCATGCTCCGGGTACGCGAGAGGGGCGGATGCCGCGGCATCCGCCCCTCTCGATCGTGTCTGCTTACTCGGCGGTCTTCTTGGCCGCGGGCTTGCGGGCAGGCTTCTTCTTGGGAGCCTCCTCGACCTCGGCGGCGGCGTCGGCGATCTCCTCGGCCTCGGCGACGACGTCCTCCTCGGCGGCGACCTCATCGGCGACGGCGACGAAGCCCGACAGATCGACGGGCTTGCCGTCGGTGTCGACCACGTTGACGCGGCCGAGAGCCACGGCGAGAGCCTTGTTGCGGGCCACCTCACCGATCATCAGCGGCAGCTGGCCGCCCTGCTGGAGCGCCTCGATGAAGTCCTGCGGGGCCATGCCGTACTGAGCGGCCGACTGCACGATGTACTGGGTCAGCTCGTCCTGCGAGACCTGCACCTCCTGCTGCTCGACCAGCTTGTCGAGCAGCACCTGGGTGCGGAACTGGCGCTCGCTCGACTCGGTCACCTCGGCGCGGTGCACGTCGTCCTCGAGACGGCCTTCGCCCTCGAGGTGGTTGTGCACCTCCTCCTCGATGAGCTGCGGCGGCACCGGGATCTCGACCTGCTCGAGAAGCGTCTCGACGAGCTTGTCGCGCGCGGCGGCGCCCTGCGAGAAGGTCGACTGCTGGTCGACGCGGTCCTTCAGCGACTCGCGCAGCTCGGCGATGGTGTCGAACTCGCTCGCGATCTGCGCGAAGTCGTCGTCGGCCTCGGGAAGCTCGCGCTCCTTGACCGCGGTGACGGAGACGGAGACCTCGGCCTCCTCTCCGGCGTGGTCGCCGCCGACGAGCTTCGAGCGGAACGTGGTGTCCTCACCGGCGGTGAGCGACTCGATCGCCTCGTCGATGCCCTCGAGCAGCTCGCCCGAGCCGACCTCGTAGGAGACGCCCTTGGCCTCGTCGATCTTCGCGCCCGCGATGGTCGCGATCAGGTCGAGCTCGACGAAGTCGCCGGTCTTGGCGGGACGCTCGACGGTGACGAGCGTGCCGAAGCGCGAACGCAGGCGGTCCAGCTCCTCGTCGATCGCCGACTCGTCGGTGGCGACGGCGTCGACAGTGATGGTGATGCCCTCGTAGGCGGGGATCTCGACGTCGGGACGCACGTCGACCTCGACCTCGACCTTCAGGTCGCCGGAGAAGTCGGCGATCTCGGGGAGCTCGACGATGTCGGCGCTCGGACGGCCGATGACCTTCACGTCGTGGGCGCTGACGGCCTCACGGTAGAAGCCGTCGAGACCCTCGTTGACGGCGTGCTCGAGCACGGCGCCGCGACCGATGCGCTGGTCGATGATCGGGGCCGGGACCTTGCCCTTGCGGAAACCGGGGATCTGCACGTCCTGCGCGATGTGCTCGTACGCGTGCGCGATCGACGGCTTGAGCTCGTCGGGCGAAACCGTGATGTGGAGCTTCACGCGAGTGGGCGTGAGCTGCTCGACGGTGCTGGTGACCATGCCTTACATTTCTCCTCTGATGTGCGCGTGGCGCGCTGACCGAAGTCTCGTGGGATGGGCCGACGTGTCGGGGCGACAGGATTTGAACCTGCGACTTCCCGCTCCCAAAGCGGGCGCTCTACCAAGCTGAGCTACGCCCCGGGCGGGTGCGCACGCGGAGGTGCGCCGAAGGCCCCTGGAAGTCTAGCCGACACCCCGTCGATTCGCGGCGGCCGTGGCATCCATGTATAGACTCGTGGATGCTGCGGCTCCGGCCGCTGCGGGGGTGTAGCTCAATGGTAGAGTCTCAGTCTTCCAAACTGATTGCGCGGGTTCGATTCCCGTCACCCCCTCCATCAGCGGCCTGATCGGCCGTTCTCTCCGCCTCAGATCGGCGTCGCGCCGGCGTGCGTGCGGGAGTGCTCGAGGTAGACGGCGGCGTTGCGCAGCAGCCCGGCCTTCTCCTCGTCGCTGAGCTCGCGTCGCACCTTCGCCGGCACGCCGGCGACGAGCGAGCCGGGTGGCACGATCGTTCCGCCGAGCACCAGCGCTCCCCCGGCGACGAGCGATCCGGCACCGATCACCGCTCCCGACAGCACCACGGCGCCCATGCCGATGAGACTGCCGTTCTCGATCGTGCAGCCGTGCACGACGGCATTGTGGCCGACCGAGACGTCCTCACCGATGACGACCGGGGAGCCCGCGTCGACGTGCACGGACACGTTGTCCTGCAGGTTGCTGCGATCCCCGACGGTGATCGGGGCGCTGTCCGCGCGCAGCACCGCGTTGTACCAGACGCTGGCCCGGTCACCGAGAGTCACCGCCCCGACGATCCGTGCGCCTGAGGCGACGAACGCCGTCTCTGCAAGGTGAGGGGCGCGCTCCGGGAGCGCGAGGACGGCGGCGTCGGCGGCAATGCTCATGCCGCGACTCTACGAGGACTTCGCCGCGATCGCCTTCTCGAGTGCCGCCTCGTATTCGGGCTTCAGCGTGTCGACCCAGGTGACCGTCAGATGGTCCTGGTCGCGGTAGACGTTCGCACCACCGATGACGGGCGAGCAGGTCTTCGCGGTGCAGTACACATCGGTGAAGTCCAGCAAGGTCACGAGGTTCTGACCGGATGCCGCGTCCCGCACCGGATCGTTCGGATCCAGCAGGTCGGCACGCGCTCCCGTGCACGCACTCTCAGCCCGGGTGCGCAGGCACTTGTTCGGGTCGGTCTCCCACGCCGGATTGTCGACGGCGGTGATGACCGGGATGCCGCGCGATGTCAGGCTCTGCCACGCCTGTTGGTAGCCGGCGACCGCGGCGGCGTGCACCGAGGGATAGCTGCCCTTCGCATAGGGGGTGGAGGCGAGCGACGCCGTGTAGACGGCTGCGAACGAGGACGACGAGAGATCCTTCGTCACCGCCTCACGCCACGCCGTACACGCGTCTCCGAACGCACCGGGCGTCGACAGCGGTGTCGTGCTCAGCGGACACGCGCCCTTGAGGTACGTGACCAGATGCCACCCCTTCTCCTCCGCGATCCGCTTGAAGGTCGGCAGAAGTTGATAGGCGTGACTGTCGCCGACGAGCGCGACGCGCGGTGCGGACGGGTCCGTCGAGCCGAAGTCGCATACGGCCGGCACCGAGTCGGTCAGCTCGAGGAAGCACGAGGCATCCGACGGCGCATCGGCGCCCGCGAAACCCGGGGCCGGCAGGATCGTGCCCAGGTTCGCCGTCGGGGAGCACGAGGCATCCAGCACCGACTGCGCCCCGAAGCACGACGGCGGATTGTCGCGCAGCTGGGCGAGAGCGGCGACGCCCTGGTTGTAGGCGGGGGCATTGATCGCCCAGCCACCGACCGCCACCGCACCGACGACGACCATGGCGGCAAGGGATGTCCACAGCGAGAACGCGCCCCGACGCACCGTCAGCACCTTCCACCGGCGCGCCGGGTCCTCGACGAAGCGCTTGGTGAGCCAGGCGAGGATCACGCAGATCGCCAGCAGCGCGAGGCGGTGGTAGATGGACAGCCCCCAGAACGGAACCGACGGGGCGATAATGATGAGCGGCCAGTGCCAGAGGTAGAGCGAGTACGAGATGTCTCCGACGAACCGCATCGGACGGAGGCCGAGGATGCGCGTCGGGTACCACCACCGTCGAGTGTTGGATGCCGCGATGATCGCCGCCGCGCCGAGAGCCGGAACGAGCGCGGCGTAGCCGGGGAACAGCGTCTGGCCGTCGAAGCGGAACGCCGCCCACCCGAGCGCGATCACCCCGCCCCAGCCGAGCACGAAGCTCACGACCGGTTGACGTACCTGCAGCGCGGGGACGAGCGCGATGAGGGCACCGAGCCCGAATTCCCACATGCGTCCGAACGTCACGAAGTAGGCCGGGGCCGGGTCGGCGAGGGTGAGAACGATGCCAAAGATCAACGAGGCGATCGTGACGAGCACGACCATGATCACCACCGAGCGGCGGGTGCGCACGAGCGCGCGACGGGTGCGGCCGCGCAGGAGCTTCACGCCGATCCACGCCGCAACGAGGATGAGGAGCGGCCAGAGCACGTAGAACTGCTCTTCGAGGGACAACGACCAGTAGTGCTGAACGGTCGTCGGGTCGCTGGTGTGGTTGAGGTAGTCCGCCGAGGTGGCCGCGAGATACCAGTTCTCGACGTAGAACGTCGAGGCCACGATCTCCTTCACCTCGCGCTGGATCGACGAGATGGGCGTCAGGTAGGGCGACGACACCACGATCGCGCAGAACAGCAGCACGAGCAGAGCCGCAGGGAGCAGCCGTCGGGCACGTCGAGCCCAGAACTCGCGCAGCTTCACCCGACCCGTCTGCTCGAGTTCGCGCATGAGGTGCCCGGTGATGAGGAACCCTGAGATCACGAAGAAGACGTCGACACCGATGTATCCGCCGGTGATACGCCCGGGCCAGAAGTGATAGAGCACGACCAGCGCGACCGCGATCGCCCGGAGGCCCTGCACGTGGGGGATGAAGCGTGTCGAGCGATCCTGCACCCCTTGACCGTAGTCGCTCGGGCGCCGAACGCCACGGCGAACCGCCCGCACTCTCACGCGAGGTGGGTGAGCCGCCCGTCGAGCAGTGTCGCGACGACCGGCATCTCTCGCAGCTCCCGCTCCCCTGCGGCGAGCGGATCCGACGCGACGAGCGCCAGATCGGCGACGGCGCCGGGGGCGATGACATCGGGGGACGCACTGCCCCGATGGGTGGATGCCGCGAGCGCGACCTGGGCCGACACCCGCTCCGGCGCCGCCCAGGGCTCACGATCGCCCCGCGTGCGGTAGACAGCCGCGGCGATCGCCGCCCACGGATCGAGGGGCGAGACCGGGGCATCCGACCCGAACGTGACGTTCGCGCCGGCCGCGACCAGCGCCCGCAGCGGATAGGGCTGGGCGGTCTGGCCGGCCCAGAGCACATCGGTGAGGTCGCGGTCGTCGAGCGCGTGCACCGGCTGCACGCTCGCCGTCACGCCCAGCCGCGCGAAGCGGGGGATGTCGGCGTGGGCGACGAGCTGGGCATGCTCGATCGACCCCCACGCGCCCGTCACCGCGAACGCGTCGAGGGCGTGGCTGTTCGCGCGGTCGCCGATCGCGTGGATCGCGCATGCAAGCCCCGCCCCCGCGGCACGGGACATCCACTCCTGCAACTGTTCGGGCTCGACCGTGAGGAGCCCCCTGTCGTCGCCGCCCGGGTACGGATGGGAGCACGCCGCCGTGCGGGTGCCGAGAGAGCCGTCGGTGATCACCTTGAGCGATCCGACCCGCGCGAGACCCGCGGCATCCACCGCATCTCCGGTCACAAGCCCCTCGGCGATCGCCCGCTCGAGCTGCGGAGGGTAGACGCCGAACTCGGTGCGCACCACGTCGAAGCCCGCCCGCGTACGGCGCTCCCACGCCTCGGCATTCCACGCCATGTCGAGGTCGACCCAGCCGACCACCCCGCGCCGCGCAGCCGCCTGGGCTGCCCGCAGCACGAGCGCGTCGGCACGCTCGGTCCCGGCCGCATTGAGGCGGCGCGAGATCTCGAACGCGGGCTCCTCCCGCAGCATCCCGTCGTCGACCGTGAACCCCTCGCGCCGCAGCGCCGCGGAGTTCAGCCACACGCTGTGCACGTCGGCGTTGATGAGGTAAGTCGGGATGTCGCCGGTCTCCGCATCGATCAGGGCGAGGGTCGGCCGATCGGCCCAGAACGCGTCACGGAAGCCGGACCCCACCCGCGTGCCATCGGGAAGCGGCGCCGAGGCGCCCATGCGCGCGGCCGCCTCCGCCGCGGACGCGGTGCCTTCGAGGTCGACGCGCTCGGCGGCGAGAGCCCACTGCACGACGTGCACGTGGTGATCCCACAGCCCCGGCACGAGCCAGGCGCCGTCGGCGTCGATCGTCTCGCCGCGCGGGGCGAGCACGCCCGCCGGGGCGATGTCGGCGATCAGTCCGCCCTCGATCAGCACGTCGGCGGCGCCGGTGAACGGCAGCAGCTCGGTCCCCGGGCCCGCGATCCACACGTCCCGGATCGTGCCGACCGTCGCGCCGACCGCCGTCACGGACGCACCCGGGCCGCGTTCGCCCGGCGCATCTCCGCAGCGAGCGCAGGGTTCGCGTACGGCCCCGCGCCCTCGAGTTCGGCGATCACGTGCTCGACGGTCTCCACCGGGCGGTTCTGGCTCAGCTTGCGCTTGGCGACCACCCGCGTCGGTGTGAGGCGGAACCCGACCGTGCCGCGCTCGAGCCGCCGCACGAACTCGGGATCGTTCGGCGGCGCCCACATGAGCTTCGGATCGGGCAGCGGCGCCTCGAACCGCTGCACCAGGCCGTCGAGCACGCGCAGATTCTCCTCGCCCGACAGGATCTCGGGCACGCCGGCGAGGTGCACGGCGGTGAAGTTCCACGTCGGTACCGCGGGCGAGCCGTCGTACCAGCCCGGCGAGATGTAGCCGTGCGGCCCCTGGAAGATCACGAGCAGCTCGCTGTCGCCGAGGCCGTGGATCGCATCGTCGGGCTTGCCGACGTGTCCGACGATCGTGAGGTCGTCGCGCTCCGGATCGAGCAGCACCGCGTAGTGCGAGGCGATGATGCCATCGGGCGTGTGGGAGACGAGGGTCGCCCACGGGTTGGCCTCGATCACACGGCGAAGCTCGGCGACATCCGTCATCGCGAAACTCGGATTCTGACGCATCACGGTCCTCCTACGTCTGACAGCCCGGACACCAGTACAGCTTGCGCGCGCCCATCTCCTCCAGCACCACCGAGGTGCCGCAGCGCCGGCACGGGAGCCCGGTGCGGTGGTACACCCAGTGCCGGTCGTCGCGGTTCGCGAGCGCCAGCCGGTAGGCCTCGGGATCGAGGTCGTCCATGGTCATCATCTGGCCGGTCTCGACCCCCACCCGCAGCAGCCGCACCCAGTCGCGCCAGATCTCGCGCACCGTCTCCTCGGGCACGTCGCGACCGGGGGTGTGCGGGTCGAGACGGGCACGGAAGAGCAGCTCGGCCCGATACACGTTGCCGATGCCGCTGACGATCGACTGGTCCATGAGCAGCAGACCGATGGGCGTCGGCTTGCGGCGCACGGCCGCGACGAAGCGCTCTTCGCCCTCGTGCACGTCGTCGACGAGCGGGTCGGGTCCCAGCTTCGCGATCACCTGCGCGACCTCGTCGGCGGAGAGCAGCTCGCACGCCGTCGGACCGCGCAGATCGGCGCACGTGACGTCGGTCAGCAGCCGCAGGCGCACCTGCCCGACCACCGGCGGCGGCCATTCGTCCTCCCCCGCCAGGCCCGTGGTCTGCTCGGACATCCGCACGCGGGTGCGCCGCGGCGCTCCGATCGAGGTCAGCGAGTTCTCGCCCGTGGCATCCATGATCTGCTCGTCGGTGCCACGCTGGTTCGTCTGCCCCATGCGTCCGTTCGCCGAGGCGATCGTCGCGTCGACGCTGATCTGACCGGCGAAGTCCCAGGCGCCGTACATGCCCAGATGCACCCGCAGCCAGAGCGCATCGTCGAACTCGAGGAACATCTGCTTGCCGACGGCCCGCACACGGGTGGCGAACCGGCCGTCGAGCAGGGCCGCACCCTCGGCGAAACGGCCCTGCGGGCTGGATGCCGCCACCCGCCGGCCGACCACGTTCACCGCGAACTGACGGGCGATGCGATGGACGGAGTGTCCTTCGGGCATCGGCCGATCAGCCCGCTTCCGGATCGAACGAGCTCGACGCGTCGGCAACGACGTCGGCGACGCCCTGGCCCGCGCGGGGATCGGGCAGCAGCGACCCGTCGCGCTCGAAGTCGGCGATCTGCGCGATGCGGCGCACGTGGCGCTCCTCGCCCGAGAACGGCGTCGCGATGAACGTGTCGATGAGCGAGACGACCTCGTCGTAGGTGTGCTGACGTGCACCGATCGAGATCACGTTCGCATCGTTGTGCTCGCGCGCCAGCTCGGCCGTCGCGGTGTTCCACACGAGGGCGGCACGGATGCCGTCCACCTTGTTCGCGGCGATCTGCTCGCCGTTGCCGGACCCGCCGAACACGATGCCGAGCGTGTCGACGCCCGCCGCCTGATCGCGCACGACCGCCTGCGCCGCACGGATGCAGAACGCCGGGTAGTCGTCGACGGGGTCGTAGCTGATCGGCCCGTGGTCGACGACGTCGTGACCGGAGTCGCGGAGGTGCTGCTGAAGCTGGACGGAGAAGTCGAGGCCGGCGTGGTCGGTCGCGATGTGGATGCGCATGAGGACGATCCTAGGGAGCGATGCCCGCGGCGGCGGGCTTGAATCCGGCGCGGACGTTCTCACAGCACGCGGGGCGGCACACGTCGAACCACGGACCGAGATCGGTGCGGTGCGGCCGGTCGGCGGCCACGGTGCCCTCGAGGCGCTCGACCACCAGGTCGACGAGACCCGCGACATAGGCCGGATCGACACCGGGCGTGCGGGTGCGGACCGCACGCAGGCCCGCCTCGGCCGCGGCATCCAGAGCCTCGGTGTCGAGGTCCCACTTGACCTCCATGTGGTCGCTCACGAAGCCGAGCGGCACGATCGCGACGGCCTCCACTCCCTGCGCGGGCAGCGACTCGATCACATCGCACACGTCGGGCTCGAGCCACGGCTGGGTGGGCGGTCCGGAACGCGACTGGAAGACGAGCTCCCACCTGACGGCCTGTGCCGACGGGATCGCGTGCGCGACATCTGCCATGACGACCTCGGCCACCGCGCGATGCTGCGCCGCGTACGCGCCACCCTCGCCGAAGTCGACGTCGCGCGGACCCGAACGCTCGGCATCCGCGGTCGGCACGGAGTGGGTCGAGAAGAGCACCCGGATCTTCTCGGGGGCAACCCCGTCGGCGAGGAAGCCCGCGATCGCCTCCCGCACCCCATCGACGAACGGTGCGACGAAGCCGGGGTGGTCGAAGAACTGGCGCACCTTGTCGATCGTCACAGTGCCCGCGAGGCCGGTCTCGGTGAGCACGCGCGCGAAGTCCTCGCGGTACTGACGGCAGCTCGAGAACGAGCTGTATGCGCTCGTCGCCACCGCGATGAGCGTCGTGTGGCCGGCCTCGGCGGCAGCGGTGACAGCCTCATCGAGATAGGGCGTCCAGTTGCGGTTGCCCCAGTAGACCGGCAGGCGGATGCCGCGCGCGGCGAGCTCCGCCTCGAGCGCCGCCTTCAACGCGCGGTTCTGCGCATTGATCGGACTGATGCCATCGAAGTGCCGGTAGTGATGAGCGACCTCTTCCAGCCTCTCGTCGGGGATGCCGCGTCCGCGCGTGACGTTGCGCAGGAACGGAATGACGTCGTCCTGGCCCTCGGGCCCGCCGAACCCCGCGAGCAGGATCCCGTCGTAGGCCACCGGCTCCTCGATGTGGGCGGCGCCGCCGCCGGCGGCGGCGGAGGCGAAGGGCACGGATGTCTCGTCGGAGGTGATGCTCACGCGTCCATCCTCGCACCGCCATCCCGGTCATCGCTCGGTCCGCGTCAGTGCCGCGGCGTAGGGTGGAGGGGTTGTCGCCGGCGCCACCCGCGTCAGGAGCGACGTCCCCCTCGACCCACGGGAGAACCGACGTGCCTGGAGAGAACCTCACCCGCATCGAAGCGCAGGAGCGCCGCGCAATCGTCGACACCACCGCCTACGCGGTCGTGCTCGACCTGACCACCGGGCCGGAGGTGTTCCGCTCGACGACGACCGTCACGTTCACGGCCACGGCCGGGGCATCCACCTTCATCGACCTCATCGCCCGCACGGTGCACTCGGTCACCCTCAACGGACGCGCGCTCGACGCCGCGGCCGTGTTCGCTGACTCGCGCATCCAGCTCGACGGGCTCGAGGCCGAGAACACCCTCGTCGTCGATGCCGACGCGCTCTACACCAACACCGGCGAGGGACTGCATCGCTTCGTCGACCCCGTCGACGGCGAGGTGTACCTGTACTCCCAGTTCGAGGTGCCCGACTCGCGCCGCGTGTTCGCGGCGTTCGAGCAGCCCGACCTCAAGGCGACGTTCCAGTTCACCGTCACCGCGCCGGCGGCGTGGAAGGTCATCTCGAACTCCCCCACCCCCGAGCCGGTCGTCGACGGCGACGCCGCCACCTGGACGTTCGAGCCGACCCCGCGCATCTCCTCCTACATCACGGCGCTCATCGCGGGACCGTACGAGTCGACGTTCTCCGAGCTGACGAGCGCCTCCGGCCGCGTCATCCCGCTCGGCGTGTACGCCCGTAAGAGCCTGTGGGGATTCCTCGACGCCGACTACGTCTTCGAGAAGACCCGTCAGGGCTTCGCGTACTACGAGGAGAAGTTCGGCGTCCCCTACCCGTTCGCGAAGTACGACCAGCTGTTCGTGCCGGAGTTCAACGCGGGCGCGATGGAGAACGCGGGCGCGGTGACGTTCACCGAGACCTACGTCTTCCGCTCCAAGGTGACCGATGCCATCAAGGAGCGTCGCGTCGTCACGATCCTGCACGAGCTCGCCCACATGTGGTTCGGCGACCTCGTGACGATGAAGTGGTGGAACGACCTCTGGCTGAACGAGTCGTTCGCCGAGTGGGCCTCGACGATCGCGACCGCCGAGGCCACCGAATGGACCGAGGCCTGGACCACGTTCAACGCCATGGAGAAGACCTGGGCCTACCGTCAGGACCAGCTGCCCTCGACCCACCCCGTGTTCGCCGAGATCACCGACCTCGAGGACGTGCAGGTCAACTTCGACGGGATCACGTACGCCAAGGGCGGCTCGGTGCTCAAGCAGCTCGCCGCCTGGGTCGGTATCGATGCGTTCTTCGCGGGCGTCGGCGCGTACTTCCGGAAGCACCAGTGGTCGAACACGGAGCTGCGCGACCTGCTGGTCGAGCTCGAGGCCACCAGCGGCCGCGAGCTGACCGAATGGTCGAAGAAGTGGCTGGAGACCGCGGGCGTGAACACCCTCAGTCCCGTCATCGAGGAGGACGAGTCGGGAGTGATCACCCGCTTCGCGATCGCGCAGACCGCCCCCGCCGACTACCCGACCATCCGCCCCCACCGTCTGGGTGTGGGCTTCTACCAGCACCAGGGCGGCGCCCTCGTGCGCGTGCACCACGTCGAGCTCGACGTGGACGGCGATCTCACCGAGGTGCCGGAGCTCGCCGGTCTCGCGCGCCCCGACCTCGTGCTGCTCAACGACGAGGACCTCGCCTACGCGAAGATCCGCCTCGACGAGCGCTCGCTGAAGACCGCGATCGCCCACCTCGCCGACATCAGCGACCCGCTCGCCCGCTCCCTCGTGTGGGGCGCGGCCTGGGACCAGACGCGCGACGCGGAGGCCGCGGCATCCGACTACGTCGACCTCGTGCTCGGCAACATCGGCACCGAGACGGAGTCGACCACGATCCGCACGACGCTGGCGCAGCTGCTGCTCGCGGCGACCGCGTACGTCGCCCCCGCGACCCGTGAGGCCACCCGCGTGCGGGTCGCCGACACGCTGTGGGAGCTCGCGCAGGGCGCTGCCGCCGGCAGCGACAGCCAGCTGCAGTTCACCACCGCGTTCGCCTCCGCCGCGGCCACCCGCACCCAGCACGAGACCGTGCGGGCGCTGCGCGACGGCGTGATCGCGCTCGACGGCCTCGAGATCGATGCGGACCTCTCGTGGGCCCTCCTCGTCTCGCTCGCCGCGGGTGGGCTGGTCACCGCGGCCGACATCGACGACGCACTCGCCGCGGACAACACCGCAAAGGGTGCCGAGCTCGCCGCACAGGCCAAGGCGGCACTGCCCGACGCGGCGTCGAAGCAGCTCGCGTGGGACTCGCTCGTCGGCAAGGCCGACCTTCCGAACACGATCGTGCGCTCCGCCGCGCTCGGCTTCGTGCACCCGGCGGGTCGCGACCTGCTCGACGCGTTCGTCGCGCCCTACTTCGAGAACCTGCTGCCGATCTGGGGCTCGCGCACCTACAAGATCGCCGAGTACCTCATCGCGGGCCTCTACCCGGCGCCGCTCGCGAACGCCGCGCTGCGCGACGCGACGCAGGCCTGGCTCACGGCGAACGCCGACGCGCCCGCGGCGCTGCGCCGCCTCGTGAACGAGAACCTCGCGGGTGTCGAGCGGGCGCTGCGCGTGCAGGAACGCGACGCGGAGTGATCTGACAGACGGATGCCCCGGCCCACCCAGGTGCGGCCGGGGCATCCGTCGTTAGGCTGGACCTGATGTGGAATCTCGCCGACACTCCGGCCGCTGAAGGCGGCATCGACTGGGCGGGGCTGGGCACCGCCATCGTGACCTGGCTGATCGCCGCGGGCTGGAACCTGCTCGCCGTCGTCATCGTCGTGGTCGTCTCGATCGTGGTGGTGTGGGTGCTGCGACGGCTGATCCGCCGCATCGTCACGCGCATCGTCAACGGCGCGAAGGAGAAGGCGCACGTCGACGACACACAGGCGCTCGACCGGTCGCCGCTCGCGGCCGTGAGGCTTGTGCAGCGCACGCGCACGCTCGGGTCGATCCTGTCGAACATCGTGAACGTCACGGTCGTGATCATCGCGGCGCTGTTGATCGTCAACATCCTCGCGCCGACGGCCCTCGGGTCGCTCACCCTGCTGACCGCGGCACTCGGTGCGGGCCTCGGTTTCGGCGCGCAGAACATCGTCAAGGATGTGCTCAACGGCATCTTCCTGGTCGCCGAGGATCAGGTGGGCATCGGCGACGTCGTCGACCTCGGGCTGGCGACCGGAGTCGTCGAGTACGTGAGCGTGCGCATCACCCACGTGCGTGACGTGAACGGCACTCTCTGGTACGTGCGCAACGGCGAGATCACGCGCATCGGCAACATGTCGCAGGGCTGGTCTCGCGTGATCATCGACCTGGCCGTCCCTGTCGACGCCGACGTCGCGGAGGTCGAGAAGCACATGCTCGAGGCGGCCCGCGCGCTCGCGAAAGACCCGAAATGGCGCACCCGCATTATCGAGCAGCCGGAGATCTGGGGTCTCGAGTCGATCACCGGCGACGCACTCGTCATCCGGCTCGTCATGAAGACGCGGTCGAACGCGAAAGACGACGTCGCGCGCGAGCTGCGGATGCGCCTCAAGCGCGCGGTCGACGAGATGGGCATCAGACTCCCGCAGCTGAACTCGATCATGCTGTCGGGGCTCGAAGGCGCCGGTCGCGTACGCGGCGCCAACCCGCCCCGTACCCGGCCGAATCCGGTGGTCGAGCGACCGGTCTGGAAAGCGAAGCGCACGGCCGCCGAGGCATCCGATGAGGCACCGGAGCCGAAGGGTCCGATCACGAAGCCGTCCCCGACGGATGCTGCAACGCGGCGCCCCGTCGAGAAGAAGCCGCGCACGCGCCCCGCTCCGAAGGACGAGAGCACGGGCGAGAAGGACGAGACACCATGAGCGAGCCCTCCCCCGACGCCCCGTCCCTGTTCGAGCAGATGGGCGGACGCCCGGCCTTCGCCCGGCTCGTCGACACGTTCTACCGCGGCGTCGCCGAAGACGACGTGCTGCGGCCGATGTACCCCGAAGAGGATCTGGAGCCCGCCAAGGAGCGTCTGCTGCTGTTCCTCGAGCAGTATTGGGGCGGACCGTCGACCTACAGCGAACAGCGCGGGCACCCCCGCCTGCGGATGCGGCATATGCCGTTCCACGTGAACGCGGACGCCCGCGACCGGTGGCTGGCCCACATGCGCGACGGCGTCGACGATCTCGACCTGCCGCCCCTGCTCGAGGCCACACTGTGGGACTATCTCCAACGGGCCGCGTTCGCGATGGTGAACACGTTCGAGCCCACCCCCGGAGCACCGACGAAGGAGTCGTGATGACCGCACCCGTGACCCCCTCTACCGATGTCCTCGTGATCGGATGGGGGCTCGCGGGACTCGTCGCGACCGCCGAAGCGGTGCGACGCGGCAAGCGGGTCGTGATCGTCGACCAGGAGCCGCGCACGAACCTCG
The DNA here is from genome assembly GCF_001897265.1 of Microbacterium sp. 71-23. Lineage (NCBI taxonomy): Bacteria > Bacillati > Actinomycetota > Actinomycetes > Micrococcales > Microbacteriaceae > Microbacterium > Microbacterium sp. 71-23. The sequence goes on along the minus strand of NZ_MKSL01000017.1, from coordinate 250,486 downwards.
GCGGACAGGCGTGGTGGTCGTTCGGGGGCCTGTTCCTCGTCGACTCGCCCGAACAGCGACGGCTGGGCATCCGAGACAGCCTCGAGCTCGCCCGCCAGGACTGGTTCGCGACGGCAGGCTTCGACCGCGACGACGACGCGTGGCCTCGACGATGGGCGGAGGCCTACCTCGACTTCGCCGCGGGCGAGAAGCGCGCGTGGCTGCACGATCTCGGCGTGCGCATCTTCCCCGTGGTCGGCTGGGCGGAGCGGGGCGGCTACACGGCGCTCGGCCCGGGCAATTCCGTGCCCCGCTTCCACATCACGTGGGGCACGGGACCCGGCATCGTCGCCCCGTTCGAGCGCGCGGTGCTCGCCGCCGAGGCGGACGGCCTGGTGACGATCCTTCCCCGCCACCGCGTCGCCGAGCTGATCACCGAGTCGGGTGCGGTGGTCGGCGCGCGGGGCGACATCCTCACCGATTCGGATGCCGCGCGCGGCGTCGCCTCGACCCGCGAGGTCGCGGGCGCGTTCGAGGTGCGGGCGACGGCGACGATCGTGTCGTCCGGCGGCATCGGCGGCAATCACGACGCGGTGCGTCGCATGTGGCCCGACCGGCTCGGTACGCCGCCGTCGACGATGGTGACGGGCGTGCCCGCCTACGTCGACGGACGGATGATCGACACGGCCGGAGCCGCGGGGGCGCGCCTCATCAACCGCGACCGCATGTGGCACTACGTGGAGGGCATCCAGAACTGGAACCCGATCTGGCCGGGCCACGGCATCCGCATCCTGCCCGGTCCCTCGTCGATCTGGCTCGACGCGACCGGTCACCGGCTCCCCACGCCGCTCTTCCCGGGCTTCGACACGCTCGGCACGCTCGCTCACCTGCGCACGACCGGCCACGATCACTCCTGGTTCGTGCTCTCCCAGAAGATCATCGAGAAGGAATTCACGCTCTCGGGGAGCGAGCAGAACCCCGATCTGACCGGCAAGGACATCGGGCTGCTCGTGCGGTCGCGTCTCGGCAAGGGCGCCGCCGCACCCGTGCAGGCCTTCCTCGACCACGGCGCCGACTTCGTGGTGCGCGACACCCTCGACGACCTGCTGGCCGGCATGCGGGCCCTGCCCGGCGGCGACGCGCTGGATGCCGAGGCCGCACGCGCGGAGGTCATCGCGCGCGACCGCGAGCTGGCGAACCCGTTCACGAAGGACGCGCAGGTCGCGATGCTGCGCTCTGCGCGGTCGTTCCGCGGCGACCGGCTCATCCGCACCGCCACGCCGCACCCGATCCTCGATCCCCGGTCGGGTCCGCTCATCGCCGTGAAGCTGCACGTGCTCACCCGCAAGTCCCTCGGTGGCATCGAGACCGATCTCGACTCGCGCGCCCTGGGCGCGGACGGGACGCCGATCCCGGGCCTCTACGCCGCGGGTGAAGCTGCGGGGTTCGGCGGCGGCGGTGTGCACGGGTACCGTGCGCTCGAGGGCACGTTCGTGGGTGGATGCCTCTTCTCGGGTCGTGCCGCGGGGCGGGCGGCATCCCGCGCGGTGTGACGAGCCGTCAGCTACCGGTGCGGCGCACGGCGGTCATCGACGGCCGCCGCGGAACCCGCAGCAGCACGTGTCCGCGCGCCAGGCTCACCCGGCGCCACCCGTCTGCCTGGAACACCACCGCCTGTTCGTCGCCCCCGATGAAACCGAGAGCGAAGGCCGCGAACGCGACGCCCCGCGGCATCCCGTCGAGTTCGGCGTCGCCGACCGACCAGATCGTCGCGCGGGTCGAGCGTACGACGTCCTCCCCCGGGTTGTGGGGCAGCGCCTCGGCGACGGCGGTCATCCCGCCCTGGGCGATGCGCGCGACCGTTGACGCAGACACGGATGCGACCCGCTCCCACCCGCCCTGGGGCGGCGCGATGCCCGCCCACGCGGCGCGCACGGCGGACGCGGGCAGTGAGACCTCGGTGTCGACGGATGCCGCGGCGAGCCCGGTCGCCTCGACCACCAGGTCACACTCCAACTCGGCGTCCACCGGGAGGATGCGCAGGGCCAGCACCGTCGGGGCCGCGTCGAGCAGGGTGCGCGGTGCCAGCACCGCCGTCGACATCACGAGGCGTCCCCCGGCAGCCTGCAGACGCACGGCCGCGTCGGTGTCGAGGGTCGCCGCGCGACGCGCGAAGGTGAGGGCGTCCGCCGCGGCATGGGCGTCCGGGAAGACGAGGCGGGGAGACATCCGCTCTAAACTACCAAGCGGCCCGCGGAGGCCTCGGGAGGAGCGGCATGTCCGAGAGCGAAGCGATCGCACGGTGGCGTGAGGACCCGGTGGCGGGGCTGCTGGGGGTATTCGACCTCACCGACACGGGCGCGCGCACGACAGAGGACATCTTCACGGCGTCGTCGCACTTCATGCCGAGTGGTCGCATCTTCGGCGGGCAGGTGCTCGCGCAGTCGATGCTCGCCGCCTCCCGCACGGTCGGGGACGACCGTGTCATCCACTCGATGCACGGCTACTTCCTCCGGCCCGGAGACGCGTCGCAGGACATCACGCTCTCCGTCGACCGCATCCACGACGGCCGGTCGTTCTCGACCCGCCGCACCCAGGCGTACCAGGGCGGCGCCCCGATCCTGTCGATGATCGCGTCGTTCCAGGTGCCGGACGACGGGCTGGAGCACGCGGCATCCTTCGACTGGGACGTGCCGTCCCCCGAGGAGCTCGGTGACCAGGAGACAGCGCTCACGCGCGTGACGTCGTTCAGCGGGCTGCGTCTGACCGATCGTCCCATCGAACTGCGCTACGTCGAGGGGCCCGTCTACATGCGGGTCGACGGTGCGCACGTGCCGCACCAGGCGGTGTGGGCGCGACTGCGGCGGCCGATCGGCGACGATCCGCTGCTGCATCGGGCTGCGCTCGCGTACCTCAGCGACCTGAGCATCCAGGAGTCGATCCTGCGTGCGCACGGCATCGCGTGGGCCACGCCGGGGATGAAGGTCGCGAGCCTCGACCACGCCATGTGGTGGCATCGTGACGGACGCGTCGACGATTGGGTGCTCTACGCGCAGGAGTCGCCGAACGCCCGCGGCGGGCGGGGGCTGGCGACCGGCCGCATCTACACCCGCGACGGCGACCTGCTCGCCTCGACGGCGCAGGAGGTCATGGTGCGACTTCCCGTCAGCGACGGTGCGCGTAGCTGATCGAAGGGCCCGCGTACGGCTCCCACGCGGCACGAAGGGTCTCGGGCAGGCGCACGGGTCGCCCGCTCACCGGGTCGACGAGCACGATCACCGCGGATGACTTCGCGTACAGCTTCTGCTCGCCGCCCGTCGCGGGGCTGAACACCTCGTAGCAGACCTCGACGCTCGATCCGCCGACCGTGCCGAACCACAGCTGCACGTCCAGCGGGTTGCGCTGGTAGGGCACGGGCAGCAGGTACTCGATCTCCTGCCGCGCGATGAGCGTCATCGGTCCGCCGTCCTCGACGGATGCCGGCAGCACCGCGGTGGGTGGGGCATCTTCCCCGTCTCCGGGCAGCCAGAAGGCACGCACGCGCGCCTCCTCGAGGAGCTTGAGCATCGCCGTGTTGTTGACGTGGTTGTACGCGTCGAGGTCTCCCCATCGCAGATGGATGGGGATGTGGACGCGCCTATGCGCGGCCCCGGACGGCTCGTCAGTCACGCGTCAGCTTGCGGTAGGTGGAGCGGTGGGGGTTGGCCGCATCGGCGCCGAGCCGCTCGATCTTGTTCTGCTCGTAGGCCTCGAAGTTGCCCTCGAACCAGTACCACCGGTCGGGGTCCTCATCGGTGCCCTCGTAGGCGAGGATGTGCGTCGCGATGCGGTCGAGGAACCACCGGTCGTGGGTGATCACGACGGCGCATCCCGGGAACTCGAGCAGTGCGTTCTCGAGCGACTGCAGCGTCTCGACGTCGAGGTCGTTCGTCGGCTCGTCGAGCAGCAGCAGGTTGCCGCCCTGCTTGAGGGTGAGCGCGAGGTTCAGGCGGTTGCGCTCACCACCGGAGAGCACGCCGGACTTCTTCTGCTGGTCGGGCCCCTTGAAACCGAACTTCGAGACGTAGGCGCGCGACGGGATCTCGGTCTTGCCGACGGTGATGATGTCGAGTCCGTCGGAGACGACCTCCCAGAGCGTCTTCTCCGGGTCGATGCCCGCACGGGACTGGTCGACGTAGCTGATCTTGACCGTCTCGCCGATCTTCAGATCTCCTCCGTCGAGCGGCTCGAGACCGACGATCGTCTTGAACAGCGTCGTCTTTCCGACGCCGTTCGGGCCGATGACGCCGACGATGCCGTTCGGCGGGAGACTGAAGCTCAGTCCGTCGATGAGCGACCGGCCGTCGAAGCCCTTCTGGAGCTTCTTCGCCTCGATCACGACACTGCCGAGGCGCGGCCCCGGCGGGATCTGGATCTCCTCGAAGTCGAGCTTGCGGGTGCGCTCGGCCTCCGCGGCCATCTCCTCATAGCGCGCGAGACGGGCCTTCGACTTCGCCTGGCGGCCCTTCGCGTTCGAACGGACCCAGTCGAGCTCTTCGGCCAGGCGCTTCGCGAGCTTGGCATCCTTCTTGCCCTGCACGTCGAGTCGTTCGGCCTTCTTCTCGAGGTAGGTCGAGTAGTTGCCCTCGTAGCCGATGAGCCGGCCGCGGTCGACTTCGGCGATCCACTCTGCGACGTTGTCGAGGAAGTACCGGTCGTGGGTGATCGCGATCACCGCACCGGGGTACTTCTGCAGGTGCTGCTCGAGCCAGAGCACGCTCTCGGCGTCGAGGTGGTTGGTGGGCTCATCGAGCAGGAGCAGGTCGGGCTTCTGCAGTAGCAGCTTCGTCAGCGCGACGCGTCGCTTCTCACCGCCCGAGAGAGGAGCGATCGCCGCATCTCCGGGCGGGGTGCGCAATGCATCCATCGCCTGCTCGAGCTGCGAGTCGAGGTCCCACGCGTCGGCCGCGTCGATCTCCTCCTGCAGGACGCCCATCTCGGCGAGCAGAGCGTCGAAGTCGGCGTCGGGGTCTGCCATGAGGCCGGAGATCTCGTTGAAGCGGTCGAGCTTCGCCTTGATGGCGATGCCGTCCTGGATGTTCTCGAGCACCGTCTTGCTCTCGTCGAGCTCGGGCTCCTGCATGAGGATGCCGACGGTGAACCCGGGGCTGAGCTTCGCGTCGCCGTTCGAGGGGTGGTCGAGACCGGCCATGATCTTGAGGATCGTCGACTTGCCGGCACCGTTGGGACCGACCATGCCGATCTTCGCGCCGGGGAGGAACGCCATCGTGACGTCGTCGAGGATGAGCTTCTCGCCGACGGCCTTGCGGGCGCGGACCATCTGGTAGATGTATTCAGCCATAGCCGCCCCAGTCTACGGGGGCGAGAGTCGCCGCGTCGGACGGTGCTGACGGGCTACCAGTTGATCGGACGGGTCTGTCCGATCAGGCAGCCGCCGGAAACGAGGCCCGGGGCGACCTCTGTCACCGGACTCGCGATGGTCGGGCCCACCTGTCCGATCAGACATTCGTCGCCGAGACGAACGGAGAACTGAAGGCTCTCGACTGCGCGTCCGATCGTGGTCTCATCGTTCGTGACCTGCATGTCGGCCTTCGAGAAGCCGTCGGCGACCAACGCGTCGATGTAAGCCCTGCCGTGAACCTGATCCGGACCGCTCCATACGCTCGCCACCGTCTGGGCGAAGATCGGCAGGTTCTGCTGAGCCGTGCCTCCCGGGACGAACGCCACTGGTCCCGATGCCGTCGGGGTGGACGTCGGCGTAGCCGACGACACCGCGACGGACGGAGTCGGAGATGGAGCCGGTGTGGAGGTGCACCCCGCGAGAAGAGCGAGCGCCCCCGCCGCGCAACCGGCGGCGATCAGTTGCACGGAGGAGCGGAACCGGGTCACAGCGGGAGTCTAACCGGGGCCGAACTCAGAACGGCGTCGCGACGTTGTCGCCGACAGGCTCTCGGCTCGGAGCCCCGGCGCTCTCGTCGCCCGGCAGGGCCCAGGAGGACTCGGAGTCATCCGGCGCGCCCTCGACGACCGCGGCGACATGGTCGCGCACGAAACTGGTCGTACCCCAGCGCAGGTCGTGGCCGATCGCATCGGCTTCGATCTCCGGTGACACGCCCTTTCGCGTGCCATTGTCCCATTCCCGCAGGCGCAGCCGTCCGTGGACGATGACGCGGTCACCCTTCTGCAGCGACCCGTGGGCATGATCTCCCAGCGCGCGGAACGCCGACACCGTGTACCAGTTCGTGTCGCCGTCGATCCACGCCTGCCGCTGTCGGTCGTAGCGCCGATCGGTTGCCGCCACCCGCAGCGTGGTGACAGTGAGGCCATCGGCGACCGTACGGCGTTCGGGGATGCCGGCCACGTTTCCGATGACGGTGATGTGCTCAGACATGAGGTGCTCCTTCCCGGTGCGGAGACCGTCCCCGCACCGGTCGCGACGCCCGGGTGCCCGCCGGACGTCGCGACCGGGACCAGCCTCATACGGGGACGGGCGCGGCATCCGCCTGACCCCGAGGCCAGGGGGAACCGCGCCCGTTGTGTGCGCTGGGGAGGAAGCCGCGTTCAGGCCTCGACGTACTCCGCGAAGCGCGCGCGTACCTTGTTCACCTTCGGAACGGCGACCGCCAGGCAGTAGCCCTGCGTCGGGTTCTTCGCGAAGAAGTCCTGGTGGTAGTCCTCCGCGGGGTAGAACTCCCCGAGCGGCTCGATCGTCGTGACGATCCCGCCGTCCCACCACTCCGACGCCCGATCACGAGCCGCTTCGAACAGCTCGCGCTGCGCGTCGTCGGCGGGGAACATCGCGCTGCGATACTGCGTGCCGATGTCGTTGCCCTGCCGATTGAGCTGACGAGGGTCGTGCATCGTGAAGAACGCATCCAGGATCACGTCGGCGGGCACCACATCGGGTTCGAACGTGACGGCCACAGCCTCGGCGTGTCCCGTGGCTCCCGTGCACACCTGCTCATACGTCGGATGGGGCCGCCGCCCGCCGGTGTAACCGGAGACGACCGAGCTCACGCCCCGCAGCGAGCGATATGCCGCGTCGAGGCACCAGAAGCAACCGCCGGCCAACACGAATGTCTGCATCATCTCTCCACTCTCTCGCACCCGAGGGTGCCATCGCATACAACAGCACCCTCGTCTCCCCTGTTCCCGGCGCCGATGTCCGTGGTCGAAGCTATGTTCGAACCACGGAGGCATCATGACGACGACACCACGACAGGATGACGGCATCGCGCGCGCCGCGGCAGACCTCTGGCGCGTGCTGCGTGCCGACGGCACGATTGCGGGGCACGTGCGCCGCGTGCGTGACGGGCACGACGACCTCTGGGTGACCCTGCGCTATCGGGCCGGCGCTGGGTTCGTCGAGATGGGCCGCTTCCGCGACCGTGCCGTGGCAATGGATGTCGCTCGTGCCGGTTGAGAGGTCAGATCACCGCATCGAGTCGGTCCATGCCCATCACCGGCGACATCGCGCGTACGTCGCGCCAGCACTGCGCCAGCACTCCCACCGCGCGCTCGAGCACGTCGGCGGTGGCGGTGAACGGCACGCGCAGATATGTGTCGTGTCCACCGTCCACCGAGAATCGCGGGCCGGGCGAGAGAAGCATCCCGCGCGCACGGGCCGCCAGCACCACGTTGCCGCTCAGCGGTGCACCGAGGTCGATCCAGAGCGCCACTCCGCCCTTCACATCGGGTACCGACCACTCCGGCAGCAGAGACCCGACGCCGTCGACGACCGTGTCGCGACCCGCACGCAGCACGTGGGCCCGCTGGGCGACCACCTCGTCGTACCGATCCATCACCCGGGCGGCGATCGCCTGGTCGAGGTCGGGGGTGCCGAGCTCGGCGGCGAATCGCGCGGCGATGAGTCGGCGGATGAGCGAGGTCTCCGCGCGGATCCAACCGATGCGCAACCCTCCCCAGACGGTCTTGCCGAGCGACCCGACGCGAACGATGTCGAGGCCGGGAACGTCGAGACCGAACAGCGGTGCACGGTCGAAGGGCTCCACAGAGAGGTCTGCAGTCGTGTCGTCCACGACCACGGTGGTGCCCGCGCGCACCGCCGCGCGAGCGATCTCGTCGCGCTCGACGATCGTCATCGATCGGCCGGTCGGGTTCTGGAAGTCGGGCATCAGGTATGCGGCCACGGGCACGGTGCGGGCGAAGGCCTGTCCAGCTCTGTCGAGGTCCCATCCGCCGCCCGTCGACACCGGGATGCCGACGAGCCGACCGCCTGCACGGCGGAACGCCTCCGCCGCATGCGGATAGGTCGGCGTCTCGAACACGACACGGTCGCCGCGCGTGACCAGAACGGTCGCGAGGAGCGCGATCGCGCTCTGCGCGCCCGTCGTCACGATGATCTGCTCGGCCACCGTCGGCAGGCCGCGGGCGCTGTAGTTCGCGGCGATCGCGGCACGCAGATCCGCTCGCCCCACCACGTCGTAGCCGGGCCGCGCCACCAGTGATGCGGCGTCGGTCGCGGCTTCTGCGATCACCCCGGGCAGTCCCGGCCACGCCGGCGGACTCGCCTGCTGCAGATCGAGGGCGAAATCGTCTGGCGCGATGGTGCGACGCATTCCCTCGCCGCCGCCGAGCGGCTCCGTCACGCTGCCCGATCCCCGTTGGCTGCGGATGTGGCCCGAGTCGCGCAGACTCCGGTAGGCCGCCGCGACCGTGGTGCGGCTCAGAGCGAGCGCCGCTGCGAGTTCGCGCTCTGCGGGCAACTGGGTGCGAGAGGCGAGACGACCGTCGAGGCAGAGCAGCCGGACGGCATCGGCGAGAGCCTCGTACGCGGGTTCGCTGGTGCGCCAGACACCGAGAGCGGCTACGAGGCCACGAGCCGAAATTCGCGAGTCCATGCGGCCACGTTACTCATATTGGACTGGTGCACAAAGTCCACCTGTGCGCTGAGATGGAGGAATGACCCGCCGCATCCTCGCCCTCATCGTCGGATTGGCCCTCTACGGCGCGGGAGATGCTTTCGCGATCCGCGCCGGTCTGGGAGTCGATCCGTGGACAGCCTTCGCGCAGGGCCTCTCCCTGCACACGGGCATCGGTGTCGGCTGGATCACGAACATCGTGGGTCTGCTCGTGCTGCTGCTCTGGATCCCGCTGCGGCAGCGGCCCGGCATGGGCACGGTCGCGAACATCCTCCTGCTCGGCACCGTCATGCAGGCCACGCTCGCGATCGTGCCTCCGGTCGAGGGCATCGTGGTGCAGTTCGCGCTGCTCATCGGTGGAACGCTGCTGGTCGCGCTCGCGACGGGCATCTACATCGGCGCGGGATTCGGGCCCGGGCCGCGAGACGGCCTGATGACAGGAATGAACACGCGGCTCGGGTGGCCGATCTGGGTGTGCCGCGCGATCGTCGAGCTCACCGTGCTCGCGATCGGCTGGCTGCTCGGCGGCACGGTCGGCATCGGCACCGTCATCTTCGCCCTCGCGATCGGGCCGCTCGTGCACCTGAGCATGGCGCGCTTCGCGCGAGTGCGCCACGACGGCGGCGCCGAGGCATCCACTGCGCAGTCACCCATCGAGGAGGACTCGACAGCGCAGACGTGCCCCCGACAGGACTCGAACCTGCAACCGTCGGATTAGAAGGCCGATGCTCTATCCATTGAGCTACGGGGGCAGATCAAGACTACGGGAGCACTCGCCCCGCCACCCTGTCGCCGGGGCGAGCGTCGCCACCCCGCACTAGGATCGGTGCCATGGCAGGAACGGAAGGCGACCGGCTCGTCTGGATCGATTGCGAGATGACGGGGCTCGATCTGGAGGTCGATCAGCTCGTCGAGATCGCTGTGATCGTGACCGACTTCGAGCTCACCCCGCTCGACGAGGGCTTCCAGGTCGTGATCAAGCCCGACGCATCCGCTCTGGCGCACATGAACGATTTCGTCACCGGGATGCACCGCACCTCGGGTCTGCTCGACGAGATCCCCGAGGGGATCACCGTCGCCGAGGCCGAGTTCCAGGCGCTCGAGTACATCCAGCGCTTCGTGCCGCAGGAGGGGAAGGCCCCGCTCGCCGGCAACACGATCGGCACCGATCGCATGTTCCTGGCTCGCTACATGCCCCGCCTCGACCGATGGCTGCACTACCGCAATGTCGACGTGTCGAGCATCAAGGAACTCTCCCGCCGCTGGTATCCCCGCGCCTACTTCAACGCTCCGTCGAAGGACGGCGGCCACCGCGCTCTCGCCGACATCCGCGAGTCGATCCGCGAACTGGCGTACTACCGCTCGGCGGTGTTCGTGCCGGCGCCCGGCCCCTCCTCCGACGATGCGCGCGCTGCCGCGCAGGCGGCGGTGTCGTCGTTCGCGTCCGGGGTGTGAGAGAATCTTGAGGTTGTCCCGAGATCTCGGGGCCATGGTGGCTATAGCTCAGTCGGTAGAGCACCTGGTTGTGGTCCAGGGGGTCGCGGGTTCAAGTCCCGTTAGCCACCCCACGTTCTCCCGCGACGGGAGCTGATCGATGATCGACCTCGATGTCGACGCGTTCGAGGCGCTCGTGACCGATGAGCTCGACCGACTTCCCGACGAGATGATCGACGGTCTCGACAACGTGGTGTTCGTCGTGGAGGACCGCGCCGCCGACGGCTCGCTCGACCTGCTCGGCCTTTATGACGGGTGGGCGCTGACCGAACGCGACCGCTACGGCATGGGTGAGCTTCCCGACCGCATCATCGTCTACCGCGAAGCGCATCTCGCCGTCTGCGACTCCGTCGACGAGCTCCGCGACGAGGTGCACACGACCCTCGTGCACGAGATCGCCCATTTCTACGGCATCGACGACGAGCGCCTGCACGAGCTGGGGTGGGCATGACGGGCACGGCGACCGAACTCGACCGCGACCTTGACATCGCCGGCGCGACCCGTAGCGAACGCCCCTGGCAGACGGTCGTATGGAACGACCCCGTCAACCTGATGAGCTACGTCGTGCACGTCTTCCGCACCTACTTCGGCTATCCCCCGCCGGTTGCCGAACGGCTCATGCTCGCCGTGCACCACGAGGGTCAGGCGATCGTGTCTGAAGGGCCACGAGAACTGATGGAACTGCACGCGCAAGCCATGCATGACTACGGCCTGTGGGCCACGATCCGGAAGAGCCCCGAATGACGACTCCTCGCCTGATCGTGCTTCAGCTGACCCGCATCGAAGCAGCCCACCTGCAGACGCTGGTGACGCAGTTCGCCGAGCTGGTCGAGGTGCGCGATGACGATGACCCCGCTGTGGCCCGGCTCACCCCGGACGCCTATCCCGACGACGCCCGCGCGGCGAGCGACTTCCGCGACGCGACGCAGGACGAGTTGCTGCGTCGTCGCTCCACCGACGCGGCCGTCGTCACCGATGCGCTCGACGAGCTCGGGCTCGAGGAGGCGATGGATGAGCCGGTCGAGCGTCAGATCGAGGAGGAGCTGATCACTCTCGATCCCGATCAGGCCGCGGCGTGGCTGCGCACCCTGGCGGCGATCCGCCTCGTGCTCGCGACACGACTCGGGGTCACGGACGAGGACTCACACGACGACCGGGATCCTCGATTCGGCATCTACGACTGGGTCGGATTCCGACTCGACGGACTCGTGAAGGCTCTCGACGAGATCTGACCCACGTCCCTAGACGACAGTGAACCTGTGGGTCGCCCACCGGCTCGGGTCGTCACGTCGCACGTGATCCTCATCCTGGGCCGCCCAGGTGTCCCAGTGCGGTGCGTACGCCTCGCCGTCACGAGCGAGGGCGCGTTCGCGGCGAACCTCAAGGGGCGCGTCGAGCCACACCCGCACGGCGGCCGTTGGCGCGGAGCGAGGGGTGAGCACGCCGCATCCTTCGATGATCACCGAGGTGTCCGACGCCACCTCATGCCACTCGGCAGCCCGCGCCGTCTGCCAGTCCCACCGCTGCCAGCGGCCGATCCCTCCCGTCGCGCGAGGCTCGAGAAGTTGGGATGCCACGGCCTCCGCACCGGCGCGCAGCCCCTCCCAGCCCGGGTAGATGTCGTCGAGCGCGACCACGGCGGCACCGCCGGCATGAGGCCACGCCGCGGCCAGCAGACGCGCGAGAGTCGACTTCCCGGCGCCGCTGCGGCCGTCGATCAACACCGTCAGAGGCAGGTCGGCGCGGGCGATCGCCGCCCCGAGCACCTCGGAGATCTGCGCGAGCGTGAGGGCTGCGACGCTACTTCTTGAGGGCGCGGATGACACGGCTCAGTGCGCGCCCGGACACGAACACGAGCGGGATCGCGACCGCGAGCAGCGACACCAGGTTCGGCTCGAAGCGCAGATCATCGCCACGACGGACGTACGCGCCGACGGGCACGCTGTATCCGCCGCCACCGCCGCCGCCGTTCCCCTCGGTGTCGGAGCCACCGCCGAACCCGGCCCAGGCGATCGCGACCGGGATGACGGTGACGCCGTCGAGGTCGTGAGGCTCTCCATAGGAGGCCTTCACGCCGAAGTTGGCGACCTGCTTGCCGAGATCGAGCACGAAGTTGGGCATATGCCCACGCTACCCGCCCAGGCGGGGCCGCGACACCCGGCCGTCATTCGGAGGCACGCGGCTTCGACGGCAACGAGCGTCCGCCTCGCACGTCGCCCAGCAGCGCGGCGCGCGTCACCGCGCCCCGCCCGAACTTGCCGGCGAGGCCGTCGAGTGCGCGTTCGACGTTGCGCCACTCCTCGTCGTCGTCCCACAGCAGTCCGGCGTCTGCGGCCGGGCGCAGCCGTTCCCCGCGCACGCCGACCAGCCGCACCGGCAGCGGGCGCTCCAGCGCACCGAACATGTCGAGCGCGGCCGCTCCGATGCGCTGCCCCACGGCCGTAGGGTCCGCGAGGGTCTGGCTGCGTGACAGCGTGCGGAAGTCGGCGAACCGCACCTTGATCGCCACCGTCGCGGCCTCGACACCGTGCGCACGCAGCCTCGCACCCACCCTGTCGGCGAGCCGACGGAACTCGGCGCGGAGCACGGCATCGTCGTCGATGTCGGTGTCGAACGTCTCCTCGTGCCCGATGCTCTTCTCGGTGCGCGTCGTCTGCACCTCGCGGGCATCGATCCCTCGCACGAGCTGCCACACCCGCTCCCCCATCGCCGCACCCAGCGCGCGCGTCAGGGTGTCGGCGGGCGCCTCGAGCACGTCGGCGACGGTGCGGAGTCCGCGCTGCTCCAGCGCCTCCGCGGCCTTGGGCCCGACGCCCCACAGGGCGCGCACCGGCCGTGGCGCGAGGAACCGCGCGGTATCGGCCTCCGCGACGATCAGCAGCCCGTCGGGCTTGCTGAGCGTCGACGCCATCTTCGCGACGTGCTTGGTGGCGGCGGCGCCGACACTGCAGGTGAGCCCGGTCTCATCCTTCACCCGCCGTCGCACCAGGCGCGCGATCGTTCCGGGCGAACCGAGCAGTCGCTGCGCGCCGCGGACGTCGAGGAAAGCCTCGTCGATCGACAGCGGCTCGACGAGCGGGGTCACCGAGCGGAACACCTCCATCACCCTCGCTGACAGCTCGAGATGGCGCGGGAAGTCGGGCGCGACGACCAGCGCCGCCGGGCACAGACGCAGCGCCTGACCGACCGGCATCGCCGACCGCACCCCGAACCGCCGCGCCTCATAGGACGCGCTCGAGACGACTCCGCGCCCCTCGGGTGCACCGATGATGATCGGCTTGCCGGCGAGGGTCGGATCATCGAGCACCGCGACCGACGCGTAGAACGCATCCATGTCGACGTGCAGGATGCCCGCACCGGTGTCGTCGGCATCGGGCGGCGACACGATTCGCCCCGACCCGTCACCTCGACCCATGCCCCGATTCTCGTCGGTGCCGCCGACATCCGACGGCACCGACGAGATGATCAGAGCGCGCCGGCGCGCTCCAGGATGAGTTCGCGCACGCGAGCCGCGTCGGCCTGGCCCTTCATGGCCTTCATCACGGCGCCGATGACGGCACCCGCGGCCTGCACCTTGCCGTCGCGGATCTTCTCCAGCACGTCGGGTTGGGCGACGAGCGCCTCGTCGATCGCCGCGATGAGGGCACCGTCGTCGCTCACGACTGCGAGCCCGCGCGCATCGACGACCTGCTGCGGCGTCCCCTCGCCGGCGATGACTCCCTCGAGCACCTGACGCGCGAGCTTGTCGGTGAGCGTGCCGGCGTCGACGAGCGCCTGCAGCGCGGCGACATCGGCCGGGGTGACCAGCTCGGATGCCTCACGCTCACCGGCGTTCGCGATGCGGGCGATCTCTCCCGTCCACCACTTCTTGGCCGCCGCGGGGGTCGTCCCGGACGCGACTGTCAGCTCGACCTGCTCGAGCAGGCCGCTGTTGCGGACATCCTGGAACTCCAGCTCGGTGAAGCCCCAGTCGGAGCGCAGCCGGCGACGCCGGGCGATCGGGGGCTCGGGCAGGTCGGCGCGCAGCTCGTCGATCAGCTCGATCGGCGGGGCGACAGGCAGCAGGTCGGGCTCGGGGAAGTAGCGGTAGTCGTCGGCATCCGACTTCGGTCGACCCGCCGACGTCGTGCCGGTGTCCTCGTGCCAATGGCGCGTCTCCTGCACGATCGTGCCGCCCCCGGCGAGGATGGCCGCTTGGCGCTGGATCTCGTAGCGCACGGCACGTTCGACGGAACGCGTCGAGTTCACGTTCTTCGTCTCCGTGCGGGTGCCGAGCTTCTCCTGACCGCGCGGGCGCAGCGACACGTTCGCGTCACACCGCAGGTTGCCACGCTCCATCCGCCCTTCCGAGACGCCGAGCGCCACGACGATGTCGCGGATCGCCTGCACGTACGCCTTCGCGATCTCGGGCGCACGATGCTCGGCGCCGAAGATGGGCTTCGTGACGATCTCGACCAGCGGCACGCCGGCACGGTTGTAGTCGACCAGCGAGTAGTCCGCCCCCTGGATGCGACCGGTCGCCCCGCCCACGTGCGTGAGCTTGCCGGCGTCCTCCTCCATGTGGGCCCGCTCGATGGGAACGGTCACGAGGCTGCCGTCGGTGAGCTCCACCTCGACCGAGCCCTCGAACGCGATCGGCTCGTCGTACTGCGAGATCTGATAGTTCTTGCCGAGGTCGGGGTAGAAGTAGTTCTTCCGCGCGAATCGGCTCGACGGCGCGATCGAACAGCCGAGCGCGAGGCCCAGGCGGATCGACGACCTCACGGCCTGCGCGTTCACGACCGGCAGCGAGCCGGGGAGCCCGAGGTCGACCGGGGCGATAAGCGTGTTCGGCGCCGCGTCGTGGTTGTCGGGGTGCGCCGGGTTGGGCGCCGCCGAGAACATCTTCGTCGCCGTGTTCAGCTCGACGTGCACCTCGAAGCCGAGCACCGGCTCGAACAGCTCGAGTGCCTTGTCGAAGTCCATGAGCGCGTCCTTGGCCATCAGCGCACACCTCCCAGGGTCGGGGCGCGGTCGAGGAGCGGTCCGCCCCACTCCGCTTCGAGCAGAGCCTCGAGGGCCGCACCGACGCGGTACAGACGAGCGTCCTTACGGGCCGGGGCGAGGAACTGGATGCCGACCGGGAGCCCGTCGTCGTCGGCGAGACCCGAGGGGATCGAGATGCCGGGCACGCCCGCGAGGTTCGCGGGGATGGTCGTCACATCGTTCAGGTACATCTGCAGCGGGTCGTCGATGCGCTCGCCGAGCCGGAACGCCGTCGTCGGCGCTGTCGGCGTGGCGATGACGTCGACGTTCGCGAAGGCCGCGGCGAAATCCTGCTGGATGAGCGTGCGCACCTTCTGAGCCGACCCGTAATAGGCGTCGTAATAGCCCGCCGACAAGGCGTAGGTGCCCAGGATGATGCGGCGCTTGACCTCGTCCCCGAAGCCCGCCTCGCGGGTGGCCGCCATGACGTCCTCGACGGTGCCGCCGGACACCGGGACCCGCAGGCCGAAGCGCACGGAGTCGAACTTTGCGAGGTTGCTGGAGGCCTCCGCGGGGAGGATCAGGTAATAGGCGGCGACACCGTACTCGAAGTGCGGCGCGCTGATCTCGACGATCTCGGCCCCCTGGGACTCGAGCTTCGCGAGCGCGCCGTGGAACGAGCGGGCGACACCCGGCTGGAAGCCGGAGTCGGGCAGCTCGCGGATCACGCCGACCTTCAGGCCCTTCAGCACGTCGCCGCGAGCACCCTCGCGCGCCGCGGCGGCGAAAGAGGGCCAGGCGTCGGTGAGCGAGGTCGAGTCGTTCGCGTCGTGCCCGCCGATCACGTCGTGCAGGAGACCCGCGTCGAGCACGGTGCGGGTGACGGGGCCGATCTGGTCGAGGCTCGACGCGAGCGCGATCGCCCCGTACCGACTCACTGCGCCGTACGTCGGCTTCACGCCGACGGTGCCGGTCACGTGCGCGGGCTGGCGGATGGAACCGCCCGTGTCGGAGCCGAGGGCGAGCGGCGCCTCGAAGGCCGCGACCGCGGCCGCCGATCCGCCGCCGGACCCGCCCGGGATCCGGTCGAGGTCCCACGGGTTGTGCGTGGGACCGTAGGCCGAGTGCTCGGTCGACGAGCCCATCGCGAACTCGTCCATGTTGGTCTTGCCGAGCGGGATCAACCCCGCTGCCCGGGCACGCGCGACGACGGTGGCGTCGTACGGCGACAGGTAGCCTTCGAGGATCTTGGAGCCGCTCGTCGAGGGCATGTCGGTCGTGACCAGCACGTCCTTCACCGCGAGCGGAACGCCCGCGAGCGCGTGCAGTTGCTCGCCGGCGGCGCGACGACGGTCGATGTCGGCGGCCGCGTCGAGAGCGGTGTCGCTCACGTGCAGGAACGCGTGCACGTCACCGTCGACCGCGGCGATGCGGTCGAGGTGAGCCTGCGTCGCCTCCACACTCGAGACCTCTCCCGCAGCCAGCCGATCGGCCAGCGCGGCGGCGGACAGACGAAGGATGTCGTCGCTCACTGCTCCTCCCCCAGGATCGCCGTCACGCGGAAACGGTCGCCCGCGGCATCCGGCGCGTTCTGCAGCGCCTGCGCGGTGGTCAGCACCTCGCCGACCGTGTCGGGGCGGAAGACGTTCTCCAGCGGGATCGGGTGGCTCGTCGCCACCACATCGGGCGTCGCCACCTGCGACACCTTCGCGATGTTGTCGACGATCGCGTCGAGCTGACCGGTGAGTCGGGTCACCTCGTCGTCGTCGAGCCGGATCCGGGCCAGTTCGCCGAGGTGGCGCACGAGTTCGGGAGTGATTTCAGACACCCGACGAGTCTAGTTGGGCGGCTGGACCGGCCCGCGTTCCGGGCCGTCTCGCGCGTAGGCTGACCGCGTGACGACCTTCGAGCCGCCCCGCCCCTGGACCGCCAGCTACGCCGACGGCGTGCCAGAAGACCTCGCGACGGTCACCGGCTGCCTGACCGACATCGTCGAGGCATCCGCCCGGGACTACCCCGATGCTGTCGCCCTCGAGTTCTTCCGCCGCGAGACCACCTATCGGGCGCTCCACGAGCGGATCTCCCGCGCTGCCGCGGGACTCGCGGCGCTCGGTGTGCGTGCCGGCGACCGGGTCGCGATCGTGCTGCCCAACTGCCCGCAGCACATCGTCGCGTTCTACGCGATCCTGCGCCTGGGCGCGATCGCCGTCGAGCACAACCCGCTCTACACACCGCGCGAGCTGCGCAAGCAGTTCGAGGACCACGGCGCCCGCGTCGCGATCGTCTGGAACAAGATCGTCGCCGACGTGCAGGCGTTCCCCGCCGACCTTCGGGTGCCGGCGATCGTGTCCGTCGACGTCGTGCAGGCGATGCCGTGGCACACCCGCCTCGCCCTGCGCCTACCGATCGCGAAGGCGCGGGAGTCGCGGGCGGCGCTGTTCGCACCCGTGCGCGGCACCACGCCGTGGGAGACCGTCGTCGCCGCCGCGCCGCTGCCCGACTCGCACCCGCGCCCGGCGACCGACGACGTCGCGATCCTGCAGTACACGAGCGGCACCACCGGAACCCCGAAGGGTGCGGTGCTCACCCACCGCAACCTGCTCACGAACGCCGCGCAGGCACGCGCCTGGGTGCCCTCGATCGTGCGCGGAGACGGATGCATCGTCTACGCCGTGCTGCCGATGTTCCACGCCTACGGGCTGACGCTCTGCCTCACGTTCGCGATGTCGATGGGGGCGCGGCTCGTGCTGTTCCCGCGCTTCGACCCCGACATGGTGCTCGCGGCGACCACCCGGCATCCGGCCACGTTCCTCCCGCTCGTGCCGCCCATCGCCGAGCGACTGCTCGCGCGGTCGCGCGAGACCGGCATCTCGATCGCCGGCACGAAGATCGCGATCTCGGGTGCCATGGCGCTGCCGCACGAACTCGTCGTGCCGTTCGAGGCGGCGTCCGGGGGCTACCTCGTGGAAGGGTACGGACTGAGCGAGTGCTCCCCCGTGCTCATGGCCAACCCGGTCGCCGAGAACCGCCGACCGGGCACCGTGGGTCTCCCGCTCCCCGGCACCGAGTGCCGCGTGGTCGATCCCGACGAGCCGACGCGCGACGTGCCCGCGGGCAGCCCCGGTGAGCTCGTCGTGCGCGGGCCGCAGGTATTCTCGGGCTACTACGGCAAGCCCGAGGCCAGCGCCGAAGTGTTCGTCGACGGCTGGTTCCGCACGGGCGACATCGTCACGATCGACGACGCCGGATTCGTGCGGATCGTCGATCGCATCAAGGAGCTCATCATCACGGGCGGGTTCAACGTTGCACCGACCGAGGTCGAGAACGCGCTGCGCCAACATCCTGATGTGCTCGATGCCGCGGTCGTCGGCCTCCCCGACGGCCACTCCGGCGAGGCGGTCGTGGCGGCGATCGTGCCGCGCGACGGTGCGGACGTCGACGTCGAGGAGATCCGGGCGTTCGCGCGCGGCGTGCTCACGCCCTACAAGGTGCCCAAGCGCGTCGTGGTCGTCGACGGCTTGCCGACATCGCTCATCGGCAAGGTGCTGCGACGCCAGGTCAAGGAGAAGCTGCTCGCCGACGACGCGCACTGACCCAGGTCGCGGCGACGGTCAGGACGCGTCGTCGCGGAGCGCGCCCGGTCCTTCGGTGACGAGCAGATGGAACTGAGCCGCGTCGATGATGCGCACGCCGAGCTCCTCGGCCTTCGCGAGCTTCGATCCCGCGCCCGGTCCGGCGGCGACGAAGTCGGTCTTCTTCGAGACGCTCGACGCCGCCTTCCCGCCGGCCCGGAGGATGGCCTCCTGCGCACCTTCACGGGTGTAGCCCTCGAGCGTGCCGGTCGCGACGACGGTGAGTCCGTCGAGCACGCCGCCGTTGACGACCGCGGCCCCCGGGCCCGGATGCCCCGGCGTCGCGAACTGCGCGCCGGCCGCCGCCCACCGGTGCACGATGTCGGCGTGCCAGTCGACGGCGAACCAATCGATCACGGCCTCGGCGATGATGCCGCCCACGCCGTCGACCGCCGCCAGCTCCTCCTGGGTCGCTGCCCGGATCGCATCCACGGAGCCGAACCACTGGGCGAGAGCCCGGGCGGCGACCGGGCCCACGTGCCGGATGTTCAATGCGACGAGGAACCGCCACAGCTCTTTCGTCTTCGCCTTCTCGAGCTCGTCGAGCAGCGTGACAGCCTGAGCGGAAGGATGCAGCACCACGTGGTCCTTGCGCACGCCCGCGGCGCGGCGCTCGGCGGGCGTTGCGTTCTCCCACCCGGGCGGGTAGGTGCGCTCGATTCGCTGGAAGGGAGCGCGGCGCACAAGGTCGCCGGTCGACTCGTCGACCTTCTCCTCGCCCGTCTCGGCATCGCGCACCACCACCTCGATGGGGATGAGCTGTTCGAGGGTGAGATCGAACAGGCCGGCCTCGGTGACGAGCGGCGGTGAGGCGGTGCCGTCGGCTTGCGTGAGGGCGGCTGCCGTCACCTCGCCCAGCGCTTCGACGTCGAGCGCGCCGCGCGAGCCGATGTGTTCGACACGTCCGCGCACCTGCGCCGGGCAGGAGCGGGTGTTCGGGCACCGCAGGTCGATGTCGCCCTCCTTCGCCGGGGCGAGCGGCGTGCCGCAGGCGGGGCACAGCGTCGGCATCACGAACGCGCGCTCGGTGCCGTCGCGCAGCTCGACCACGGGCCCGAGCACCTCGGGGATGACATCACCCGCCTTGCGCAGCACGATGGTGTCGCCGATCAGCACGCCCTTGGCCTTCACGACGTCCTGGTTGTGCAGCGTCGCCTGGCGCACCACCGACCCGGAGACCCGCGCGGGCGCCATGACGGCGAACGGGGTCGCGCGGCCGGTGCGGCCCACCGACACGACGATGTCGAGCAGCTTCGTGTTCACCTGCTCCGGCGGGTACTTGTAGGCGATCGCCCATCGCGGCGCCCGACTTGTCGCGCCCAGCTCGTCGTGCAGCGCCAGCTCGTCGACCTTGACCACGACACCGTCGATCTCATGCTCGACGTCGTGGCGGTGCTCACCGTAGTAGGCGACGAACTCGCGCACGCCCGCGGCATCCGTCGCGGTGCGGAAGGACGTGCTGGTCGGCAGGCCCCACTGCGCGAGCAGTCCGTAGACCTCGCTCTGCGAGGCGACCGGCGGGTCGGGCCACGCGCCGATGCCGTGCACGAGCAGCCGCAGCGAGTCGAGACGCGCCTGCCCGGCTTCGAGCTCGAGGCCGTCCTTCTTGTCGAGCTGCTGACGGAGCCCTCCGCTCGCCGCGTTGCGCGGATTCGCGAACGACGGGAACCGGCGGTCGGCGCTGGCCTGCGCGCGCGCCTCGTCGACGCCCCGCGCGCGGGCATCGGCGGTCACGCGCTCTCGCATGCGCGACTGACGTTCGTTCAGCCGGTCGAATGCCGCGACCGGGATGTACACCTCGCCGCGCACTTCGACGATGTCGGGATGCCCCGTTCCGGCGAGGCGCTGCGGGATGCCCGCGACGCGCACGGCGTTGACGGTGACGTCCTCGCCGACGCGACCGTCACCGCGGGTCGCCGCGGAGGTCAGCACGCCCCGTTCGTAGCGCAGGTTGATGGCGAGCCCGTCGATCTTCAGCTCGCACAGCCACCGCACGGGTCGGCCCGCGGCCCCCGCGGTCTTCGCGCACCACTCGGTGAGCTCCTCGGGGCTGAAGACGTTGTCGAGGCTCAGCATGCGTTCGGCGTGGGTCACCGGCGCGAACATCGAACTCTGCGCGGCGCCGACCGACAGCGTCGGCGAGTCCTGGCTCTGCAGCTCGGGGTAGGCCCGCTCGATCGCCTCGAGCCGCCGCATCCAGCCGTCGTAGGTCGCGTCGTCGACCAGCTCGGCGTCGTCGCCGTAGTACGCGTCACGCGCCCCGAGGATGCGGGTCGTGAGATCGGATGCCTCGGCCCGCGCCTCGTCGAGGGTCACCCGCGGGAGTTCGTCGTCAGCCACGCACCAAGTCTAGGGAGGGCCACCCCCACGGCGAGCGGATCACCCGGTGGACGGAACCCTCACGCGACGACCGGCACCGCCGACACGGTGCGGTCGATCGTGAACTGCCCGAGCACGCGCGTGCCGATGTAGAGCACGGCGGTCTGCCCGGGTGCGACGCCGTCGAACGGGGTGTCGGGACGCACCGTCACCGCGTCCTCCGTGATCGTCGCGTCGGCGGGCACCGGGTCCGCGTGCGCACGGATCTGCACCTCGACCCGCAGGTCGCCTGTCGCGGGCGCCGTCCCCGCCCACGAGCGCCGGGCGCCGGCGATCTCGGTCGTCGCGAGGGCCTCCTTCGGGCCCACGACGACGGTGTTCGAGACCGGACGCACCTCGAGGACGAACCGCGGCTTCCCGTCGTCCGCGGGCACGCCGAGCTTGAGACCTCGGCGCTGCCCGACCGTGAACGCATGCGCGCCCTCGTGCCGGCCCACGACGGCACCGGTGCGGTCGATGACGTCGCCTTCCTCGGCGCCCACCCGGTCGGCCAGCCAGCCGCGCGTGTCGCCGTCGGGGATGAAGCAGATGTCGTGACTGTCGGGCTTCGCGGCCACCGTGAACCCGCGCTGCTCGGCCTCCGCGCGCACGACGGCCTTCGAGGGGGTCGCGCCCAGCGGGAACAGGCAGTGGGCGAGCTGCTCGGCGGTGAGCACTCCCAGTACGTACGACTGGTCCTTCGCGGCATCCGATGCCCGGTGCAGCTCACGACCGGACGGAGTGTCGAGAAGCGTGGCGTAGTGGCCCGTGCACACCGCGTCGAAGCCGAGCTCGATGCCGCGTTCGAGCAGGGCGGCGAACTTGATCTTCTCGTTGCAGCGCATGCAGGGGTTGGGGGTGCGGCCCGCGCGGTACTCGGCGACGAAGTCCTCGATCACGTCGTCGCGGAAGCGCTCGGAGAAGTCCCACACGTAGAACGGGATGCCGAGGCGATCGGCGACGCGGCGGGCGTCCATCGCATCCTCGATCGTGCAGCAGCCCCGGCTGCCGGCGCGCAGCGTGCCGCCGGCGCGTGAGAGCGCGAGATGCACGCCGACGACATCGTGTCCGGCGTCGACGGCACGCGCCGCCGCCACCGCGGAGTCCACGCCCCCGCTCATCGCCGCCAACACCCGCATGCCCCCAGTCTACGAGCGGGCTCCGGCGTCGGGGCGGGCCTGCTCAGGCGACGGATGCCGCGGCCCGGGCCCGTGCGAGGGCGTCCGGGAGCGCCGCGACGAAGGCGGCGACATCGGCCGCGCTCGAGGTGCGACCGAGGGTGACGCGCAGTACGGCGCGGGCGTCGTCATCCGAGCGACCGAGCGCGAGGACCACGTGCGACGGCTCGGCCACTCCGGCCTGGCAGGCCGAGCCGGTCGACACCGAGACCCCCGCGACATCCAGCAGGAACAGCAGCGTCTCCCCGCGAACGCCCGGGAACAGCAGATGCACGTTGCCGGGCACCCGGTCGTCGGGGTCACCGAGCAGCACCGCGTCGGGGGCGATCGCGGCGACCGCGGCCCGCAGCTCGCGGGCCAGTGTCCGCAGGCGCGCCGCCTCGGTGTGGAGCTCGGCGACGGCGAGCTCGGCCGCCACAGCGAACGCCGCGGCACCCGCGACATCCTGCGTTCCGGCACGCAGCCCGCGCTGCTGCCCGCCACCGTGCAGTTGCGCCTCGAGACGCGCGCTGCGTGCGACGACGAGTGCGCCGACGCCGACGGGTCCGCCGACCTTGTGCGCCGACACGCTGAGGGCGACGAGCCCCGTTCCGGGCGTGGCATCGGACCGCCAGGCCCGGTACGCAACCGGAACGTGCCCGAAGGCGGCGACGGCGTCGAGATGCAGCGGCACCCCGGCAGCTCCGGCGACTGCGGCGAGCCGGGACGCATCGTTGACCGTGCCGATCTCGTTGTTGGCGACGAGCGCCGTCGCCATGGCGACGTCGTCACCGAGCGCCGCGCCGAACGCATCCGGATCGATGCGCCCCACCGCATCGATCGCCACGGGACGCTCCACGGCGCCGGGCAGCGCCCGCACGGCGTCGATCGTCGCGTGGTGCTCGCCATCGGGCAGAACGACGACCCCGCGAGCGACGGCCCGCGCCTCCCAGAGGCCCGCCACCGCGAGGTTCACGGCCTCGGTGCCGCCGGAGGTGAACACCACCTCGATGGGCTCCGCGTCGAGCGCGGCCGCGACCCGCTCGCGCGACTCCTCGAGCAGCCGGCGGGCGGCCTGACCGTCACCGTGGATCGACGACGCGTTCCCCACCATCTCCTGCGCGTCGAGCCACGCCGCGCGCGCCTCCGGGCGCAAGGGGCTGGATGCCGCGTGGTCGAGGTAGACACTCACCTGTCCACTGTCCCATGCCCGGCGCGATGCCCGGCGACTGCCGCCACGCTCGCGCGTAACGCCGTCGACTCACATACTCGTTACCCTCGAGACCATGCCCGGCACGACCCCGACG
Source organism: Microbacterium sp. 71-23 (assembly GCF_001897265.1). Lineage (NCBI taxonomy): Bacteria > Bacillati > Actinomycetota > Actinomycetes > Micrococcales > Microbacteriaceae > Microbacterium > Microbacterium sp. 71-23. The sequence continues at coordinate 226,712 of NZ_MKSL01000017.1, read as the reverse complement.
TCCGAGACGTCGCTCCTGCATTCGACCGCGTTCGACGACCTCGGCGTCACCCTCCACGCCGGCGGCGGCACACTCCGCGTGTGGTCGGGCAACGCGATCGGACTCGAGCTGGTCGTCTTCGACGACACCGATCTCGACTGGATCACCGCCGAGCTTCCGATGAGCCCCTCAGGCCACGGCGTCTGGGAGGTGACCTCCGAGCTGCTGCACCCCGGCGCGCGCTACGCCGTGCGCGCCGTCGGCCCACAGCAGAACGGCAGCATGTTCAACTCGCGCACACTGCTGCTCGACCCCTACGCGAAGGGCATCACCGCGGGCGGCTTCAACGACTGGCGCTCGGTCGTGGTGGATGGCACGTTCGACTGGGGCGGTGTGGCGAAGCCGCGGGTGCCGCTCGACCGGACGGTGCTCTACGAGGGTCACGTGAAAGGCCTCACGAAGCGGCATCCGGATGTCCCTCCCGCCCTTCACGGCACGTACGCGGGACTCGCCCACCCGGCGATGATCGAGCATTTCCACGCGCTCGGGATCACCACGATCGAGCTGCTGCCCATCCACGCGTTCCAATCGGAGCCGCGACTTCTGCAGCTGGGGCTCGCCAACTACTGGGGCTACAACACCGTCAACTTCTTCACCCCGCACCCGCGGTACGCGACGGACGCCGCGCGCCGCGCCGGCTCCACCGCGGTGCTCGCCGAGGTCAAGGGCATGGTGAAGCTGCTCCACGAGGCCGGCCTCGAGGTCGTGCTCGACGTGGTCTACAACCACACCGCGGAAGAGGGCATCGGCGGTCCCCGCTCGAGCCTGCGCGGCCTCGACAACCGCAACTACTACCGCCAGACCGACGACGGCGTGTACGTCGACGTCACCGGGTGCGGCAACTCGTTGAACACGTCGACGGATGCCGCGGCCCGCCTGGTGCTCGACTCCCTCCGGTACTGGGCCGACGAGGTGCAGATCGACGGCTTCCGCTTCGACCTCGCGACGACCCTCGGACGCGACGCCGCCCACACGTACACCCCCGAGCACCCGCTGCTGCGCGCGATCGCCGACGACCCGCTGCTGCAGGACGCCAAGCTCATCGCCGAGCCCTGGGATGTCGGCCTGGGCGGCTGGCAGACCGGCAACTTCGGCGCCGGTTGGCACGAGTGGAACGACCGCTACCGCGACCGCGTGCGCAACTTCTGGCTGAGCGACGTCGACTACGCCCGGCGCGCCTCGACCGCTCCGGTCGGCATCGGCGGGTTCGCGACGCGCCTGGCCGGATCGTCCAACACCTTCTCTGAGGACCGCGGCCCGCTGGCATCCATCAACTTCGTCACCGCGCACGACGGGTTCACCCTTCGCGATCTCGTCTCGTACGACGTGAAGCACAACCTCGGCAACGGCGAGCAGAACCGCGACGGTGCCGACACGAACCGGTCGTTCAACCACGGCGCCGAAGGTCCGACCGACGACGAGCGCATCCTCGCCACCCGGCGCAAAGCGATGCGCAACCTGCTCGGCACACTGCTGTTGTCGGCCGGCATCCCGATGCTCACCGCGGGCGACGAGTACGCCCGCACCCAGCGGGGCAACAACAACGCCTACTGCCACGACTCCGAGCTCACCTGGCTCGACTGGGAGCCGGCGTCCTGGCAGAAGCAGCTGTTCGCCCACGTGCAGCGCCTCATCCGCCTGCGCCGCGAGAACCCGGCGCTGCGCCCCATCCGATTCGCACGGCTCGGGGAGCACACGCCGTCGGCGTCGGTCATGGAGTGGTACGACGAGCACGGCGAGACGATGTCGGAGGAGCGGTGGACGAACCCCGCCCACCGCACCCTGCAGTACGTGGCGGCATCCACCCCCGAGTTCGAGGCGTTCAACCGCATTCTGCTGATCGTGCACGGAACCGAGCGTCCGGTCGAGGTCACTCTGCCCGAGGTGGACGGGGTCACCCGCTACGTCTCGCTGTGGCGCAGCGACGAGGACGTTCCGCAGCTGCTCGAACAGGTGCACGCCCCCGGCGACGCCGTCGAGGTCTCCCCCACCTCGATGCACCTCTTCCGTGCCGAATGACCCGGCGCCGATGAGCGCGGCGGGGTAGGTTCGAGCCGTGGCACAGAAGACACCGGCTCCGACGTCCTCCGCCTGGCTGAGCGCCTCCGCGCTTCCTCTCCGGCCCGCCTCCGCGTGGGCGGCCCCGGACGGAACGGTGAGCGGTCGCATCCCCCTCGCAAGCCCGCGTCCCGTCGCACCCGACGTGCGCTACACCCCCACCGCGTTCGCGGGCGAGGCGGTGCCGTTCAGCGTCACCGCGTTCCGCGAGGGCCACGACCTCATCGGCGTGCACGTGCGCCTACTCAGCCCGAGCGGCGACGAATCGCTGCACGCCCTCGCGCCCGTCGACGGCGTTCCCGACCGGTGGAGCGCACTCGTCGCCCTGCGTGAAGAGGGCACCTGGCGGTTCCGGTTCGAGGCGTTCGGCGACGACATCGCGACCTGGCACCATGCGGCATCCGTCAAGATCGCCGCCGGCGTCGACATCGAGCTCATGCGCGAGTCGGGAGCGCTCCTGCTCCTGCGCGGCGCCGCGGAGAAGGACCGGCCGACCGCCGAGCGCGCGCAGCTGCGCGCCCAGGCGGAACGACTGCGTGACAGCACCGTCGACACCGTCGCCGCGCTCGCGATCGTCGACGACCCGGCCCTCGCCGCCGCGTTCTCACGCCGTCCGCTGACCTCGCTCGTCACCCTCGGCGATGACCTCGCCCTCCTCGTCGAGCGCGAGCGCGCCGGTGTCGGTGCCTGGTACGAGTTCTTCCCGCGGTCCGAGGGCGCGCGCCGCCAGCGCAACGGCGTCGTGAAGAGCGGCACCTTCCGCACCGCGACCAAGCGCCTGCCTGGAGTCGCCGGGATGGGCTTCGACGTGCTGTACCTGCCGCCGATCCATCCGATCGGTGTCCGCAACCGCAAGGGCCCGAACAACACCCTCACCGCCGGCCCCGGTGATCCCGGATCGCCCTGGGCCGTCGGCGGCACCGAGGGCGGACACGACGCCGTGCATCCCGACCTCGGCACGCTCGCGGATTTCCGTGCGTTCGTGCGCGCAGCCCGCGCAGAGGGCCTCGAGGTCGCGCTCGACCTCGCCCTGCAGGCCTCGCCCGATCACCCCTGGGTCACGGCGCATCCGGAGTGGTTCACGACCCTCCCCGACGGCACGATCGCGTACGCCGAGAACCCGCCGAAGAAGTACCAGGACATCTACCCCCTGAACTTCGACAACGACCCCGAGGGCATCCGCACCGAAGTGCTGCGTATCGTGCGGCACTGGATCGCCCAGGGCGTGCGCATCTTCCGGGTCGACAACCCCCACACCAAGCCCCTGCAGTTCTGGGAGTGGCTCATCGCCGAGGTCACGCGCACCGACCCCGACGTCGTCTTCCTCGCAGAGGCGTTCACCCGGCCCGCCCCGATGCGCGCCCTCGCGATGGGCGGATTCCAGCAGAGCTACAGCTACTTCACCTGGCGCAACACCAAGGCCGAGCTGGAGGAGTTCCTGCAGACCGCGGCGGACGAGACATCCGACTTTCTGCGCCCCAACCTGTTCGTCAACACGCCCGACATCCTCACCGAGTACCTGCAGTTCGGCGGACGGGCCGCGTATGCCGTACGCGCCGTGATCGCCGCCACCGCGGCCCCCAGCTACGGCGTGTACGCCGGCTTCGAGCTGTTCGAGAACGTCGCCCGTCCGGGCGCCGAGGAGAACATCGACAACGAGAAGTATGAGTACAAGTTCCGCGACTGGGATGCCGCAGAGGCCCGCGGAGACTCGCTCGCACCGTTCCTGCGACGCCTGAACGAGATCCGTCGCGCTCATCCCGCCCTGCGGCAGCTGCGCAATCTGCAGGTGCAGTGGAGCGACGACGACGCCGTGCTCGTCTATGTGAAGCACCTGCCCGCGGCCCTCAACCCGGCCGGCGTCGACGACACCGTCATCGTCGTCGTGAACGTGGATCCCCACTCGGTGCGGGAGACGACGGTGCACCTCGACTCCCGCACGTTCGGCGTCCCCGCCGGCACTCCGTTCGAGGTCGAGGATCTCGTCACGGGCGCCGTGTGGACCTGGGGCGAGCACAACTACGTGCGCCTCGACGCGTTCACCCAGCCCTCCCACATCCTGCACGTGAGGAGCAGCCGATGAGCATCATCGACGACGCCGCACTCGACGCCGTGGCGCACGGCGCCCATCACGAACCCCACGCGATCCTCGGCATCCATCCGTATCGGGATGCCGCCGGCTCCGCCCGCGCGACGGTGCGCGCCCGACGTCCCCTCGCCGACAGCGTCACGGCGGTGTTCGTCGATGGCGACCGCGTGCCGCTCGTGCACGTGCGCTCGGGGATCTGGGAGGGCGAGCGGGTCGGTCCGCCTCTCGCCTACGAGCTCGAGACGGCCTACGCGAACGGTCCGTCGTTCACCGCGGACGACCCCTATCGCCACGCACCGACCATCGGCGAGCTCGACCTGCACTTGATCGCCGAGGGGCGCCACGAGCAGCTGTGGCGGGTGCTCGGCGCCCACCTGCGCGAGAGCGACGGCACCGCCGGGGCATCCTTCGCCGTCTGGGCTCCCCACGCACGCGCCGTGCGTGTCGTCGGGGCGTTCAATAACTGGGACGGGGCCGGCCACGCACTGCGCTCGATGGGAGCGAGCGGCGTGTGGGAGCTGTTCGTCCCGCACCTCGGCGAGGGCGCCGTCTACAAGTACGAGATCCTCACCGCGCACGGCGAGTGGATCCTCAAGGCCGACCCGCTCGCCCGGCAGGCCGAGGTTCCGCCGGCGACAGCGTCGATCGTGACCAGGTCGCGCTACGGCTGGGGCGACGGCGACTGGCTGCACCACCGCTCCACGCATCAGCCCCTCGATCAGCCCATGTCGATCTACGAGGTGCACCTGGGGTCGTGGCGACAGGGGCTCTCCTACCGCGACGCCGCTGATCCGCTCATCGACTACGTCACCGCTCACGGCTTCACGCATATCGAATTCCTGCCGCTCGCCGAGCACCCCTTCGGCGGTTCGTGGGGGTATCAGGTGTCGGGCTACTACGCCCCGACCAGTCGCTTCGGCTCCCCCGACGATCTTCGCTATCTGATCGACCGACTCCATCGCGCCGGCATCGGCGTGATCATGGACTGGGTACCCGGTCACTTCCCGAAGGACGCCTTCGCCCTCGCCCGTTTCGACGGCGATGCCCTCTATGAGCACCCCGACCCTCGGCGCGGCGAGCACAAGGACTGGGGCACGCTCATCTTCGACTACGGTCGCGCGGAGGTGCGCAACTTCCTCGTGGCGAACGCCCTGTACTGGTTCGACGAGTTCCACGTCGACGGACTGCGTGTCGATGCCGTGGCCTCGATGCTCTATCTCGACTACTCCCGCGAGCCGGGAGAGTGGGAGCCGAACGTGCACGGCGGCCGCGAGAACCTCGAGGCCATCTCGTTCCTCCAGGAGGTCACCGCGACGTCCTACAAGCTGTTCCCCGGCATCTCGCTGACGGCGGAGGAGTCGACGAGCTTCCCGGGTGTCACGGCGCCCACCGACGCCGGCGGGCTGGGCTTCGGCTTCAAGTGGAACATGGGCTGGATGAACGACTCGCTGGTCTACATCTCCCGAGACCCGCTCTACCGTTCGCACCACGAGGGAGAGCTCTCGTTCTCGTTCGTCTACGCGTTCAGCGAGAACTACGTGCTGCCGATCTCACACGACGAGGTCGTGCACGGCAAGGGCAGCCTCATCGGGCGCATGCCGGGCGATCACTGGCAGAAGCTCGCGAACGTGCGCGCCTACCTCGCCTACATGTGGGCCCACCCGGGCAAGCAGCTGCTGTTCATGGGGCAGGAGTTCGGCCAGTTCGCCGAGTGGTCCGAGAGCCGCAGTCTCGACTGGTGGCTTCTCGAGCAGCCCACGCACCGTCAGCTCGCGGATTTCGTCGCGGTGCTCAACGCGACCTACAAGGCCTACGCACCCCTGTGGTCACGGGACGCCGACGGCGCCGCGTTCGCGCGCCTGGGCGGCCCCACGTGGAACCCCACCGTTCAGGCCTTCTCCCGGCGCGACCATCACGGCAACGTGGTGGTGGCGCTCTGCAACTTCGCGGGCGCGCCGGTCTACGACTACGTCATCGACCTGCCGGAACGCGGTCGCTGGCGCGAGGTGCTGAACTCCGACGCGACCGAGTACGGCGGGTCAGGGGTCGGCAACTACGGCGTCGTCGAGACGGATGCCGCGGCCCGTGCGACGCTCGTACTGCCGCCGCTCGGCGTGCTGTGGCTCGCGCACGCGGACGGCGAGTGATCGCGCGCTGACGAGCCGCGTCGGCGCCGCGGACTCAGAACAGCAGCGACGTGAGACGACCACGCGCGCGGACGACGCGCGGGTCGCTGTCCCCGATCACACCGAACAGTTCGAGCAGGCGCTCGCGCACCGGCGTGCGCTCGTCGGCCGGGAGCGCCCCGAACAGGTCGAGGAGGCGTCCGAACGCGTCATCGACGTGACCTCCGGCGAGGTCGAGATCGGCCACGGCGAACTGAGCGTCGGCATCGAGCGGTGCCGCGGCCGCCGCCGCCCGCGCCGTCTGCAGGTCGAGTCCCGCGACGCGTGCGAGCAGTCGCACCTGACCGAGACCCGCACGGGCGTCCTCGTCCCGCGGGTTCTCGACGAGCGCCTGCTCGTACGCCGCCTCGGCACGCGGATAGTCGCCGGCTTCGATCGCCGCGAAGGCCTCCTGGTGCAGCGGCGGAAGCTCCGGCTCGACGGGTTCCGTCGCGGCATCCTGCTCGCCACGGGGCACCGTGCCGGTCACGCCGTTCTGCGCCGCGACCTGCAGGAGCTGCGCGAAGACCTCACGCACCTGCTCCTCGGGGACGGCGCCGGTGAACAGCGGCACGGGCTGGCCGCCCACGAGTGCCACGACGAGAGGGATCGACTGGGCGCGGAAAGCCTGCGCAAGCTGGGGGTTCGCGTCGACGTCGACCTTGGCGAGCAGCAGCTTGCCGTCGAGCTCGAGCACGACCTTCTCGAGGATCGGGCTCAGTTGCAGGCACGGCCCGCACCATTCGGCCCAGAGGTCCACGACCACCGGCACGCTGCGGGAGATCTCGAGCACCTGCGGGAAGCTCTGGTCGGTGACGTCGATCACGAGCGAGGGCGCCCCCGCAGCCCCGGCCGCGGGTGCAGCACCCGGCGCCGGCGCTGCCGGGCGGTTGCGCAACGACGAGAGGTCGACAGCGCCGCGGAGGACGGAACCGGGGGTGGGAGAGCTCACTGGATCACCTTCGCGTCGAGCACGTTCGAACTGTAGCCGAGCAGACGGATGCGGTCGGTCGACCCCTGCGCGGGGACATAGAAGAACAGCTGGTCGGCGTAGCGGCTCGTCACGCCGGTGGGCGACTCGGTCGCGCCGGTGAGCGCCGCCACCACCTTGTTGTCGCCGAACTTGATGGTGATGTCGCCTCCCGTCGGCTTCACCGTGTCGACCTCGTTGACACTCACCGCGACGATCGCGCCGCTCTCGAGCGTCGCCAGTGCCAGCGGGGTCGTGCCGCCCGCCTCGGCCGAGAACGTGAAGCTGCCGGTGGTCGACGCGGTCGTGTTGAACTCCTGCAGGCGCTTCTGCCGGTCGGCCTGCACACTCGCGTAGAAGGCGTCCGACTGCTCATCGAAGAGGTTCGCCGATGTGCTGTTCTCCCCGTTCGTCAGCAGGTCGGCATACGCGGCCGCAAGCTGGTCGGGAGCGATGGACAGGAGTCCGAAATCCGGCGGGATCTGGGTCGCGCCCACGAAGTCCGGGGCGAGATCGGGAAGCACGGTCGATCCCGCGAGACTGCCGAGGTACTGCAGCTTGTAGTTCGACCACGGATCCTGCTGCTGGAGCATCATGATGGTCGCCGTCTTCTTGCCGTCGGTCTCGTCGCTCACAACCGCCATGACCATGCGCGGCCAGGCGTCATAGGCCTGCGGCAGGATCGGATAGACCTGACCGGACGGGATCGCCGGCAGCGCCGTCATGTCGGACACCTTGCCGCGCAGGGTGTAATTCGTCTGACGCTCCGCCAGTGCGGCGCCCGCGAGACGCGTGGCGGCCAGATTCGCATCGAGAGACGCGTCTGCGGTGCCGACGGTGTCACGCACGCGAGCGATGATGTTCTGCGCCTGCGCGGAACTCACCACCGGGGCGGGCTGTCCCGCCGGTACCGTCGGCGCTGCCGAATCGGAGGGACTGGACGAAGGATCGGGCACCGGCCAGGAATCGGCCGAGCATCCCGCGAACGCGAGGACGCCCACGAGGGCGATCGGAAGCGCGAGCAGCCGTCGGGTGCCCCGAGACCGGCGTGTCGAGGGCGGGCTCGAAGAGATGACGCCGCGGTCGGGCGACTCGATCGCGAGATCGATCGGCTCGGTCACCGGAAGAGGCGGCGGAGCCTTGCGACGCGGGCCGCGGGACCGTCGCGAATGCCGGATCGCGAGGATGTACAGCACGATGCCGACGAGAAGGAACACTCCTCCGAGCACGATGAGGGGCCCGGCCCAGGGGGTCGATGCGCGCAGCGGCCAGCTGATCGTCACCGTCGACGGTGCGGCGGCCTTGCCGTCAGACGCGACCAGCACGCTCATTCCCTGCGGCACCTGCAGCGAGCTGGAGAGGGCACCGCTTCCGGAGAACTCCTCGAGCCACAGATCCGAGCCGGTCGGGGGAACGGGAGTCGCGGCATCCGTCGCGACCTGCTCGTTGGTGGCGTCCGTCGGATCGACGGTCTGCGCTGCGTTCGCCGCAGCCGCCACCACCGTCGTCTGGGTGTTGCCCGACGCGTCGAGCGTGACGTCGTTGTACGACACGTTCGACAGCCACGCCTTCACGTCGGCGGTACGGCCATACGACACGAACAGAGCGGATGCCCCGCGCAGCGCGACCCGCTGGACGCCCGGCTCGCGAGTGAGCACAGCACCGTCGATCAGCGTGTACGGGGCCGATCCGCTCGTGTGAATCTGCGCGGTGCGCTCAGGGGGACCTTGGAAGATGGTCCGCTGGGAGATCCCGGCGCCGATCAGGATGGCGGCGAGCACGAATGCGGCCACGGCCCACACAAAACGCACGAAATGAGTCCTTCCCTGTCCCCGGGTATGAGACACGCCGACACGGCCGACTCTCCAGGTTAGCCCAGACGACCTGGGCACGTCCCGCGAGCGTGTACGACAGGGGCATCTCGACGGAACGCCGTAGTCTCGAGCCAGACCGACACCGCCCCCAGGAGCCGCCGTGAAGCTGTATCAGCCCTTCCGCACCGCCTTCCTCGCGACGCTCGGTGTGGGACTCGGGATCCTCCTGATCTCCAGCGTGCAGACCCTCTCGACGATCCTCCTCTACATCGGTACCGCGCTGTTCCTCTCGCTCGGACTCGAGCCCGTCGTCTCGTTCCTCGAGCGTCGGCGACTGCCGCGATGGGCCGCGGTTCTGCTGACGATCCTCGCCGTGCTCGCCCTGTTCGCCGGCATCGTGCTCATGGTGCTGCCGATCCTCATCGGGCAGGTCAGCGACCTCGTGCAGGAGATCACCCGCTACTTCCAGGCGGGCACCTTCATCGACGACGTGAAGAACTGGGTGCACACCGTGTTCCCCGGCCTCAGCGACTCGTCCATGAACGACGCTCTCACGAATGTGCAGAACTGGCTTCTCGCCAACTGGGGATCCATCACCGGAGGCCTCATCAACGCGGGTCTCGCATTCTTCAGCGGACTGACGGGCGCTGTCATCGTCCTGGTGCTCACCATCTACTTCACCGCGTCGACCCCGTCGCTGAAGGCCGCGGTGTACAGCATGGTCCCGTCATCGAAGCGGTCGCGCTTCGTGGATCTGTCCGAGCAGATCACGGATTCGGTCGGCTACTACGTCATGGGACAGGTCGCTCTCGGCGTGGTCAACGGCGTGCTGAGCGCGATTTACCTGTCGATCATCCAGGCGCCCTTCCCCGCCGTGCTCGCTGTCGTGGCCTTCTTCTTCTCCCTGATCCCCCTCGTCGGAACGCTCACCGGCTCCGCGATCATCGTCCTGACCTGCCTCATCCCCGGACTGGGATCGCCCGCAACCGCCCTCGCCGCAGGCATCTACTACCTTCTCTACATGCAGCTCGAGGCCTACGTGCTGTCCCCGCGCATCATGAACCGCGCGGTCTCCGTGCCCGGCGCGGTCGTCGTGATCGCCGCCCTCGCCGGCGGTTCCCTTCTGGGCCTGCTCGGTGCGCTCGTCGCGATTCCGATCGCCGCGAGCATCCTGATCCTCTTCCGCCAGGTGCTCATTCCTCGACAGAACGAGCTCTGAGGGCTTCGCGTCAGCCCAGCTCCCCGCTCCATTCGGTCGGGAGGGGGTCCGCCCCCGGACGAACGATCGACACGATCTCATCGAGCACGCGCCGCGTCTGCGTCTCACCCACCCAGAGGTGCTTGCCCTCGGGGACATCCACGATCCGTGCGTGCGGAACGGCGGCGAAACGTTCGCGCGCCTGCACCGGGGGGAGGAAGTCATCCCACTCCGGAACGACCGCCACCATCGGCCTCCCGTCACCGGCCCATGCGGCGAGCTCGCGCTCGGTCGTGCGTCGCAACGGCGGAGACAGAAGGATGAGCCCGGCGATGTCATGCCCACGCCCGTGTTTGAGCGCGACCTCCGTGCCGAACGACCAGCCGACGAGCCACGGCACCGGCAGTCCCCGCTCGGCGACGAACGAGACCGCGGCGGCCAGATCGGCCGCCTCGGCCTCACCATCGCCGAAGGTTCCCTCGCTCCTTCCCCGTGGCGAGACGGTGCCACGGGTGTTGAACCTCAGCACGGCGATGTCCGCCAACGCCGGAAGCCGCGCGGCCGCCTTCCGAAGGATGTGGGAGTCCATGAACCCGCCCTGCGTGGGCAGAGGATGCAGCGTCACCAGGGTCGCGACCGGACGGCGCTCGAGCGGCTCCGCCAGCTCCCCGACGAGCGTGAGCCCGTCGGACGTGCGCAGCGACACCTCTTCACGTCGCGCCGGCAGCTGCACCGCGCCTCGGATCTCCGCGCTCATCCGATCCGCCAGCAGCTCTCGTGCCAGTGACGACGAGCGGCGAGGTCAGCCGCATCACCGAGGACCCCGTCAGCCCGCCATGCGACCAGGTGGGCTGTACCCGGAATGACCACGCGCCCGCACCCCGGGCAGACGTACTCCTTGACGGCATTCGCCGGACCGACCGGCTGCACGTTCCACTCGACACCGCGGCGAGTCTCGATTCGCCGAAACCCTTGCAGCAGCCGGTCGAACGAATCATCGGCCGCGCTGTCGTCTCGCCGACGGCGATGCGACCGCGGCACGGCTCAATACCAGCCGGTCGCGTTCGAGTGAGCCCAGGCACCGCACGGGGTGCCGTAGCGGCCCGTGATGTACCCCAGGCCCCAGGTGATCTGTGTGGCCGGGTTGGTCTGCCAGTCGGCGCCGGCGCTGGCCATCTTGCTGCCGGGAAGGGCCTGCGGGATGCCATAGGCGCCACTCCCCTTGTTGTAGGAGGCGACGTTCCAGCCCGACTCGCGATTCCACAGGGCGACCAGGCACGAGAACTGGTCCTGCCCCATGCCGCGCGCCTCCAGCATCTGCAGTGCGATCGCCTGCGCGGTGCCGGGGTCCGGGGTCACGAACGGCGGAACGAACGACTTCACACTCGAGGTGGCCGTCGCGACGACCTTCGGCTTGGCCGCGGCCGAATAGCCCCCGCGGTCGAGCTCGACCGTCGCGTCACCCGACACCGACAGCGACTGCGCCGCCGCGACGGTGATCGAGTAGATCGACGAGGGCGCGGATGCCGCACTCGGATCCGTGCCCGCTGATGCCACCGCCATGCCCGCAGGGGCGAGAGACGCGCCCAGGAAGCCCACGGCGGCGACCACGGCGAACACGCTCGCAACCGCCCGCCGACGAGACCATCGAGGACGACGGGCGACCACCGCGGACCGCGGCATCTGCGCCGCCGCCAGGCGCGCTTCCCGTCGGGTGGCGGGAGCGGTGCGCACAGTCGTCACGTGGTAGCCAGAAGTCACAGTGTCGCGAGTCTAACCCGCACAGCCTGGGTGCGCCATCGATGCCGACGCGTGCCGCTGCATCCGATCAGTCCACAATCCGATCAGTCCACAGCCAACTGCACGGTGACGACGGCATCGAGCACCGCGTCGACCTGCAGCTCGTCGTAGCCGCCGCGCTGCATGCGGAATGCAACAGCGCGCACCTGCTCAACGGTGACCGGCTCCCCCGCCGCCAGGTATCCGGCGATACGGTCGGCGACGATGTCGACCTCATCGAGCCGATAGCCGTAGCGGATCCAGGGAACTCGCGCGAACCGCTCGCGCCGGGGACGCGTGAGCCGATCGAGGATCTCCTGCGCCAGGCCGCGGTGCACGTCGATCCACCGGGCCGGTCCGAGGGCGTCGATCGCGTCTGCGCGCTCCCGCGCAGCGAAGGCGTCTTCCACCCGCGACAGGGCGGCGTCGACCGCTGCGACCTGGTAGCCGTGCCGCACGACCGGGAACGACGCCGAGCGCACGCTCTCCGCGCTGAAGGGTGAGCCCGCAGCATCCGTCTCGAACGCGTCCCGTGCCTGCGCCAGGAATGCCTCCACCGCTCGCGGCTCGTATCCGCGAGTACGCCCGCGCTCGACCGGGAACAACGGCTCGCTGTAGGCGTCCGCCTCGATCTGATCGATCGCACTCGACGGTTCGTCGTGAACGGTCATGACACCACTCCCATCGGGAAGAACACGTAGTACAGGGCCAGAGCCGCTCCGGCCGACGGAAGGATCGAATCCAACCGGTCGAGGACGCCGCCGTGACCGGGGAGCCACGAACTCATGTCCTTGATGCCCAGGTCCCGCTTGATCATGGATTCGCCGAGGTCACCGGCGGTCGCGGTGCCGAGGATAACAAGTCCGATGATGATGCCGGTCCACCACGGGAGACCGAGCATCAGCCACGCCAGCAGAATCGCGCCGACGACGGAGAGCACTGCAGCTCCCGCGAAGCCCTCCCAGGTCTTCTTGGGACTGATCTTCGGCGCCATCGGATGACGTCCCAAGGTCAGACCCGAGACGTAGGCGCCGGTGTCCGCGACGATCGTGATGATGAGGAACGCCATCACCCACCACTCGCCATGCGGTTGCCGCAGCAGCAGAATGGCGAGGCTCGCCAGGAACGGAACGTAAAGAGGGACGAAGGTGGCCAGCAGCACGTCGTCGACGACGTTGCCGTAGGTGCGGCCGTCCCGCTCGATCATCTGCCCCACGAGGCGCCAGACGATCGCGACCACCACGCCGCAGAAGAGCGCGACCCACATCTGCCACGGCCCGAGCAGGTATGCCGTCGCCGGCACGATCACGGCGATCGCGACCTGCGGGATGAGGTCGACCTTCCGGCCGGCACCTTGCAGCGCTCGCGAGAACTCGAAGACCCCGAGGACGGCGACCGCGAGGGCGAACAGCGCGAACGGCCAGTTCGCGAAGACGAGCGAGACGAACACGACCAGACCGATCGCGAGGCCGATCACGATCGCGAGGATCAGGTCTCGCCCCGTGCGCTGCTTGATGCGCGCATTCGCCTCTTCGAACTCGGCGCGTGCGTGCGCCATCTGCAGTTCGAACTCGTTGCGCGGCGCTCGCGAGGAACGCCGCATCGACCCGTGGCCGCTCGGCACGGTGTCCGGCGACGGGTCGGCGTCGCGCGACGAGTCACTCATGATCGCGGTCAGACCTCGAGGAGCTCGGCCTCTTTGCGCTTGAGCGCGTCGTCGATCGAGTCGACGTGGCCGCGGGTGAGCGCGTCGAGCTCCTTCTCCGCACGCACGAGGTCGTCTTCACCGACCTCGGACTTCAGCGCGTCCAGATCGTCCTTGGCCTTGCGGCGGATGCCACGAAGGTGCACCTTCGCGTCCTCCCCCTTGCCGCGGACGATCTTCACGAACTCCTTGCGACGCTCCTGAGTCAGCTCAGGAAGGCTCACGCGCACGATGTTCCCGTCATTGGTGGGATTCGCGCCGAGGTTCGGCATGTCGCGGATCGCCTGCTCGATCGCCTTGAGAGCGGTCTTGTCGTACGGGGTCACGATGAGGGTGCGGGCCTCGGGGTTCGCGAGAGAGGCCAGTTGCGCGAGCGGGGTGGGAGTCCCGTAGTACTCGACGAGCACCTTCTGGAACAGCTGCGGGTTCGCGCGCCCGCTGCGGACGGTCGCGAAGTCCTCCTTCGCGGACTCGACAGCGCGGTCCATACGCTCTCCGGCATCGGCCAGAACGTCGGCGATCATGGGTGTCTCCCCTCGGTGGTGCAGTCTCAGAGTCTAGTGGCAGGGTCTCCGCCCGACCTGGGCGGGAACGAGGGTCACGAGGTGACGAGCGTGCCGATCTTCTCGCCCAGAAGCGCCTTGGTGATGTTGCCGTCGGGCTCCATGCCGAACACGCGCATGTCGATGCGGTTGTCCATGCACAGGCTGAACGCGGTGGAGTCGACGACCTTCAGTCCCCGCACGAGCGCGTCGCCGTAGGTGATGGTGTCGATCCGCGTCGCCGCGGGGTCCTTGCGAGGATCGGCCGTGTACACGCCGTCCACACCGTTCTTCGCGACGAGCACCTCATCAGCACCGATCTCGAGCGCGCGCTGCGCGGCGACGGTGTCCGTCGAGAAGTAGGGAAGACCCGCACCGGCGCCGAAGATCACGACGCGGCCCTTCTCCATGTGGCGCTCCGCGCGCCGCGGAATGTACGGCTCCGCGACCTGCGTCATCGAAATGGCGGACTGGACGCGTGTCGCCGCTCCGGCCTGTTCGAGGAAGTCCTGCAGGGCGAGGGCGTTCATCACCGTGCCCAGCATGCCCATGTAGTCGGCGCGACCGCGGTCCATCCCGCGCTGGCTCAGCTCGGCGCCGCGGAAGAAGTTGCCGCCGCCCACGACCACGGCCACTTCCACCGTGTCGACGGCGGCGGCGATGTCGCGCGCGATGCGGCTGACGACATCCGGATTGACCCCGAGGGATCCACCCCCGAACGCTTCACCGGAGAGCTTGAGGAGGACGCGACGGCGTCCGGTCGATTCATCCATGCGGGGTCCTCTCGTCGTGTCCAACTTAGCGAGTGCGCACGCCAGACTTCGGGCACGCACGACGAAGGGCCCGCATCGAGCGATGCGGGCCCTTCGCGGCGATCAGGCGCCGACCTTGAAGCGGGCGAAGCCCGTGAGCGTCAGACCGGCGTCCTTCGCGACCTGCGCGACGGAGAGCTTGTTGTCCTTGGCGTAGTCCTGGTCGAGCAGCGCGACCTGCTTGAAGAACGCGTTCACGCGGCCCTCGACGATCTTCGGCAGCGCGGCCTCCGGCTTGCCCTCGTTGCGGGAGATCTCGGTGACGATCTCGCGCTCCTTCTCGACATCGGCCTCGGGGACCTCGTCGCGGGTGAGGTAGCTCGGGTTGGCGAACGAGATGTGCTGCGCGAGCGAGCGAGCGGTCTCGGCGTCGTCGCCCGAGTAGGCGAGCACCACACCGACCTGCGGGGGCAGGTCCTTGCTGGTCTTGTGCAGGTACACCTCGATGTGGTCACCGGCGAGCGTGCGCACGCGGCGCAGCTCGACCTTCTCACCGATGATCGCGGCCTCGTCCGAGATGAGCTGCTCGACGGTCTGGCCGTTCGCGTCGGCGGCCAGAGCGGCCTCGGCGGAGTCCGCACCGGCGGCGGCCGCGGCATCCGCGACCTTGTCAGCGAGGGCGATGAAACGCTCGTTCTTCGCGACGAAGTCGGTCTCGCAGGCGAGCTCGACGAGCGTCACCTTGCCGCCGAGCTCGCGAGCGGTCACGAGGCCCTCGCTCGTCGAACGGTCAGCGCGCTTGGCGTTGCCCTTCGCGCCCTTGAGGCGCAGGATCTCGACGGCCTTCTCGACGTCGCCGTCGGCCTCCTCGAGTGCCTTCTTGGTGTCGACCATGCCGGTGCCGAGCTGCTCGCGCAGCGCCTTGATGTCAGCGATGGTGAAGTTGGCCATGGGTGGCGGCTCCTTCTGTCTATGCGTTCGCGTGGGCGATCGGCGCGGCGCGATGCGCACGCCGCGCCGATCGTAGTGCGTCTGGACGACGCGGAGGTTTACTGGGCGTCGGCCGCGGGCGCGACAGCGGCCTCGGGGGCAGCCTCGACCTCGACGACCTCGGCCTGGGGCTGCTCGAGCAGCTCGCGCTCCCACTCCGCCAGAGGCTCGGCCTCTTCGGCATCGCCGGCGGGCTGGTGGCGCTGGATGAGCCCCTCGGCTGCGGCGTCCGCGATGATGCGGGTGAGCAGCGAGACCGAGCGGATCGCGTCGTCGTTGCCCGGGATCGGGAACTGGAACTCGTCGGGGTCGGCGTTCGTGTCGAGGATGCCGATCACGGGGATACCGAGCTTCTTGGCCTCGTCGATCGCGAGGTGCTCGCGCTTGGCGTCGACCACCCAGATCGCCGACGGCGTCTTGGTGAGGTTGCGGATACCGCCGAGCGACTTGTGCAGCTTGTCGAGCTCGCGCTGCTTGAGCAGCAGCTCCTTCTTGGTGAAGCCGGTGCCGGCCGGGTCGTTGAAGTCGAGCTCCTCGAGCTCCTTCATGCGTGCGAGGCGCTTCGACACGGTGGAGAAGTTCGTGAGCAGACCGCCCAGCCAGCGCTGGTTGACGAAGGGCTGGCCGACGCGGGTCGCCTGCTCGGCGATGACCTCCTGGGCCTGCTTCTTCGTGCCGACGAAGAGCACGGTGCCGCCGTGGGCGACCGTCTCCTTGACGAACTCGTACGCCTTGTCGATGTACGACAGCGACTGCTGCAGGTCGATGATGTGGATGCCGGAGCGCTCGGTGAGGATGAAGCGCTTCACCTTCGGGTTCCACCGGCGGGTCTGGTGTCCGAAGTGCACGCCGCTGTCGAGCAGCTGGCGGATGGTGACGACGGCCATGGCCGTTCTCCTGTCTGGCGCGGGGCGCCTCTTGCGGTTGTCCTCTGCGCGCGGATGCGGCGCGGAGCCTGGTGCCCGGCGCCACTCCGCCCGTCGAGACGGGACCGTCGGAGTGGATGCCACCCGGCGGAGACCGCCGGACTCTGGGCACGCGTAGTCACCCCGACAAGCGAGGTGCTCGTTCAGCATACAGGACGCCGTCTCCTCCCCCGGCGGCCGAGCGGATGCGGCCTCCCCCGCGAGTTGCATGGTTCGCTCCCGCGTGCGCCGCGAAGGCCAGCATCGACCCATGCGCCGCCCCCTCATCGCCGCCCTCCTCACCGCCGCACTGGCCCTCGCGCCGGGCGCACCGGCGGACGCGACACCGACCGCTGCGCCGGGCGGTGCCCGTGGGGTCGCGCAGCCCACCTGGTCGTGGCCGGTCGCGCCGCCGCGCGTCATCGCCGGATACGCGGCACCCGCCAGCGCCTACGGCGCGGGTCATCGCGGAATCGACCTGGCTGCGAATGAGGGCGCACCCGTGGTCGCCGTCGATGACGGAGTGGTCGCGTTCGTGGGCATCGTGGTGGATCGAGCAGTGATCACGATCCGGCATGACGACGGTGTGGTCAGCACTCTTGAGCCAGTGGCTTCCGGCCTTCCCGTGGGCGCCCGCATCGCGGCAGGCGATCAGGTGGGAACGGTGACGACCGGGGGCCACGTCGCGCCCGGGGGCGTCCATCTCGGCGCACGTCTGCACGGAGCGTACGTCAATCCGTTGCTGTTCCTCGGAAGAGTCGAGCGGGCAGTGCTGCTGCCGTGCTGCGGCTGAGCACGACCAGAGCCGGCGTCTCGATGAGGACGCCAACGGCCGCACCCGTCAGGCGCGCGGATGCGCCTGACGGTAGGCAGCGGTCAGCCGCTCCGTCGACACATGGGTGTAGATCTGGGTGGTACCCAGGCTCGCGTGGCCGAGCAGCTCCTGCACCGCCCGCAGGTCCGCCCCGCCGTCGAGCAGATGCGTGGCGGCCGTGTGACGGAGAGTATGCGGACCGACGTGCGCGACACCGAGGGCTGGCGCGAGTGCACTGCTGACGACCCGGTAGACCGCGCGGGGGGCGAGCGCGCCCCCGCGCGCACCGAGAAAGACGCGGTCGCCCGGGACCGCACTCCGAGCCCGAAGCACCGGTCGTGCACTGTCGAGGTACTCGCCGAGGGCACGGTCGGCGGGCGCGCCAAAGGGGACGACCCGCTCTTTGTCGCCCTTGCCGCGCACTCGCGCGGTGCGGCGCACGCGGTCGATGTCGGCCACGCGCAGACTGCAGAGCTCCGAGACCCGTACTCCGGTCGCGTAGAGCATCTCGAGGAGCGCGTGATCGCGCACGGCGACGGGGTCCCGTTCGGCGGCCCGGGCTGCGGCCGCCGCCAGCACCTGGTCGACCGCGGTCGTGGTGGCCACCCTCGGCAGGGTGCGCCCGCGGGCTGGTGCGGCGAGGCGGGCCGCAGGGTCTCGCGCCACCTGTCCCCGCTCGAATGCCCACGAGAACAGTCCACGCACAGTGGCACGGCGACGGGCGAGCGTCGCCGGCGCGTCCCCCCGCTGCACGGCAGCCCACATCCACTCCCGCAGATCATCCGTGTCGATGTCGTCGATCGAACGGTGCTCGCCGAGATGGTGCGAGAGATCGGCCATGTCCTGTGTGTACGCCCGCACCGTGGCAGGAGACAGGCGCCGAACGTCGCGAAGGTGGACGAGCCATTCGAGGGCGACCGCGTCCAGCGCGACGGGCGGGCGCGGGGGCGACGGCACGACGGATGCCTCGGACGTCATGGTCCCAGTGTGCGGTGCGATGCTCCGACGCTGGGCACGACGCGGCGACGATGACGCATCAGGTCACCCGAAGCCACCCCTCACCTCGGTCGACCGCGTCACCGGCAAGCAGGGCGTATCCGAGGATGACCGCAACGTCGGACGGGTCCATGCCTGCCCGGCGCGCGATGTCGCCCACCGTGCGCGGCGCCCTCGTCGAGAGGGCGTCGCGCACCCGCGTCGCGTCGTCGGTGCGCGCGGCGTCGACGCCCGCGCCGGATGCGAGCCCGGCGTCGATGCCGACGAGCGCGAGGGCGTCATCGGCGCACGTGATGCAGACGGCGTCGTAGTCGCGCAACAGCCGATGACATCCCGCTGAGGCCGGGGAGGTGATCGGACCGGGGACCGCGCCGAGCGGCCGCCCGAGGGCCGACGCGTGGCCTGCGGTGTTCAGGGATCCGCTGCGCCAGCCCGCTTCGACGACGACAGTGGCGGCTCCGAGCGCCGCGATCAGCCTGTTGCGCTGGAGAAATCTCCATTTGGTGGGCGCGGCGCCGCACGGCACCTCCGCGGCCACGGCGCCTCCCGCGGCCATCGCCGCCTCGATCAGCTCGGTATGCCCCGACGGATACACCTTGTCGACACCGCCCGCCAGCACCGCGACGGTGCGGCCACCGACGCCGAACGCAGCCCGGTGGGCGACGCCATCGATCCCCCAGGCCGCGCCGGAGACGATGATCACGCCTCGTGCGGCGAGGTCGCCCGCCACCTCAGCGGCCGCCGCTTCGCCGTACGCGGTCGCCGCCCGTGCGCCGACGATTGCGATCGACGGCTCCGCCGCGAGCGCAGACGCGTCACCTCGCACCCAGAGGGCGACCGGCGCGTGCGCGCCGAGATCGCCGAGCGAGCGCGGCCAGCCGGCATCGACCGGGGTCAGCAGCCCGGCTCCGGCGCGGGCGGCGAGCTCGACGGTGTCGCGGAGGGTCGCGGCATCCCAGCGTGGACCCCACCGCCGCAGCGCGGCCGACCACACGGCATCGCCGACCAGACGTCCGCCCTCGGCATCACCCCGCCGTGCGCGGTCGAGGGCTCCCCGTGCGCCCCACTGCGCGATCGCCGCGCCCGCCACGCGGTCACCCGGTTCGACGAGAGTGCTCCACACGATCGCCGCATCGCGGTCGTCGCGGAACTCATCGTCAGGAAGGCCGAGCGCATCGGCACGCGCGCGCACCGCACGCGCATCTGTCGAGGTGCCGTTCACGCCGCCATCCCCCGCTTGAGGTACAGCGCGCGGCCGATGTCGTCACCGGTGAGGCGATCGTGCCCGGCGAGGTCGGCGACGCTCCAGGCGACACGCAGCACGCGGTCATAGGCACGCAGGGTCAGCAGACCGCGTTCGAGTGCCGCATCCAGCGGAGCCCGCACGTCCGACGTAGGCGCGTGGGGACCTTGCCGCAACCACGCCCCGTCGATCTCCGCGTTCACGGTCCACGGGGTCTCGCGCAGACGCCGGGCGGCGCGCTCGCGCGCACCCCTCACCCGCTCCCGCGCATCAGCGCTGGACGTGCGGCCGCGACTGTGCGGCACACGGGTGACTCGGGTCATCCTCATCTCGATGTCGATCCGATCGAGGAGCGGACCCGACAGCCGCGCGCGGTAGCGGCGGATCGCCGACGGCGGGCATTCGCAGAGCGCACCTCGCACGCCGTGGTTCCCGCACGGGCAAGGGTTGGTCGCGAGATTGTGGCTGGGGTTTGCGGCGTGTCCGGTGTTTGCTTTCGAAGACGCAAGTACGGTCGCTGTTGTGTCTAACTCGCGGTCTGGTGTTCTTGGGCGGTCTGTGTGGCGGTTGCATCGGGCGCAGGACGGCTTTCGCGCGACTGGATTGCGGGGCGTCGGCGCGGCGGATGTGTTGGATGGCTGGGGTGCGTGGCGCACGGGTGTGGGGATCCCGTTGGGCACGCCGTTTCTGATCGCGCCGACGTTCGAGTACGACGTGCGGTTGAACGCGTTCTTCTATTCCGCGGATATGCTCACGGCCCGGATGTCGACGAGGGTCGGGTATGCGCGGGATCTGAAGGGGTTCCTTGATTTCCTTCATCTGGGCCGTGGCGGTGTTGGCTGGTCGGATGCGACGGAGGACGATCATCGGGCGTATCTGATCTGGCGGCGGGAGGATCCTGCCGGGCCTCGGGTGAGTCCTGCGACGTGGGATCGTGAGGTGAGCGGGGTCGATCGGTTCTATCGCTGGCAGGTCTCCCGGGGGCAGCTCGTGGAGAGCCCGATTCCCCAGCGATCGCGTCGGGTCGCGAGCGGATACGGCGCCGATGGGGGGCGGGGTCTGACGGCGGCGACGTACTCGCATGCGTCGCGGCGCGATCAGATCCGCTGGCTCCCGTCGCGCTCGTACCGGCAGTGGCGGGACGTGGGCCTGCGTGGGTATGGTGCAGACGGGTTGCCGGATCCGGTGTTCCGGGGTCGTTGGGCGGATCGGAACGCGGCGTTCGCCGATCTGATGGTGCGTACCGGTCTGCGGTTGACGGAGCAGGCATCGTTGACGGTCACCGAGATCCCCGAGGTACGGACGCAGGGCGGTTATCACCGGTTCTGGCTGCCGGGCGCGATCGCGAAGGCGGGATCGGCGAGGTGGGTGTATGTGCCGTCGATGATCCTGCGGGAGCTGTGGGCGTATATCGACGTCGACCGGCGTGTGGCGATCGCCCGGGCTCAAGCCCGCGGCTTGTATGACGATCCGGGCGGGGGCTTTCTGCTTCTGGATGATCGTCTCCTGGCGCGCCCGGTCTCCGAGGACTCGGGGGCGGTGAAGCTGTCGCTGCTGACCCCGGAGGAGCGGCGGCTGCTGCTGGTGCGGGGCCGGGATGGGTGGGAGCCGGCGGCGCTGTGGTTGAACGAGGACGGCGCTCCGATGTCGACGGCGAGCTGGAAGGACATCTTCCGTCAGGCGAACGCCCGGTGCCACAAGCACGGGCTGTCCGTCCGCGCGCACGCGCACATGCTGCGTCACACGTTCGCGGTGCTGACGTTGGAGCAGCTGCAGCGCGGGCACATCGCCGCGCTGGCCGGAATGAGCCCCGACCAGCGGCAGCATTACACGCGGATCTTCGGCGATCCGCTCGATTGGGTGCGGCGGCGGCTGGGACACAAGAGCGTGACCACGACGCAGGTGTACTTGCATGCGTTGGAGGAGCTGGAGATGCAGACGCGGATGACGCTGGTGTCCGATCCGTGGGAAGACTCCCGCGACGCGCGGCTGGTCGTGAACCTGGATAGGCGGGACCGGTCATGAGCGGGCGCGGCAGCACCAGGACGGGGAGGCCGACCCTGGCGCCGACAGGTCACTACACGCCCCGGCCGGTGGCGGCGGGGCTGGTCATCGAGTTCCACGGTGAGGACGACCGGTCCTTCACCTTCGATGTCGGCGCGCTGCCGTTGCCGGGATGGCATCAGAGCCTCGCGGCGAGCTGGGCGGCCAGGACCGGTCCTGCCGGTTCGTTGCGCACCCGCGCGTCGGCGCAGACGGCGTGGGGCATGCTGACACGGATGATCCGGTTCTACGGACAGCAGCTGCGCCCGCCCCAGCACCCGAGCGAGCTGCGTGTCGAGCATGTCGACGCATACCGCCGATTCCGCGCCGACGCGGTCGGCGAGCGGGCCGCACGGCTCGAGCTGAGGTCAGCGGCGCGGACGTTCGAGACTCAGCCGCTGGCCGGCCTGGTGCCCGCGGAGGTCCGCGACAGGATGCGTCCGCATCAGACGAATCGGAACTCACCGGTATCGGGATACTCCGATGGCGAGCTGAGCCGGCTGGTGGCCGCAGCCCGCACAGACGTCGCCGCGCTGCGGGACCGGCTGACCGTGCCCGCGGAGCGCACCGCATCGGAGCAGCAGCGCATCGAGGTCGCACGATCCACCGGGCACGTGCCACTGCGAGGCGTGCCCGCGACCCATGCCGCGGCGGCGCGGCGGCGGGTCGCGGAGCAGCTGTTCGTCACCCGCAACGACCTGACCCCGATGCTGGTGCTGCTGGTTGCGACGACCGGATGGAACGTCGAGGTCGTCAAGGAACTGCGCGCCGAGCACCGGGTCATCGAGGACCTCGCCGTGGAAGTCGAAGTCATCAAGCGGCGCCGGGGCCCAGGCCGCTGGCATCGGACGGTGACCTGGGAGATCGGGCCGCCCGGGAACGAGCTGATCACCCCGGGCGGGGTGTATCTGCTGCTGCACGAGCTGATGTCCGCGGGCCGCCAGCTGCTGGACGCGCCGGCGTTCTGGGCGGTGTATCACCACACCGGGCGGCGCAGTGGCGCGGACGGATGCCGCGATCCGTTCGCCGCCGCCCTGGACGCGAGCCTGCGCCACCAGAACTGGGTGCGAGCCCGCGGGATCGTCGCCGACGAACCCGATGAGAACGGCGACCCGGTGCTGCTGCGGCTGAACTTCAACCGGCTCAAGACAAGCGTCGACGTGCGCCGCACCCGCCAGATGGGCGGGCACCTTCCCACCGCGGCACGCAGCAACACCACCGCGGTGCTGTTCCGCAACTACCTCTCCGGGGACCACGCCACGATCGACTGGGCGCACCGGCTGATCGCCGACACGGTCGCCGAGGTCGAGCAGGCCGCGTGGGCCGCGCACCGACGCGCACTGGCCACCCAGGGACGGACCGCGTTGGAGATCCGTCCCGCGGCGGGAACCGAACACGACCGGGGCGAGGGCACCGAGACCGCGTGGGCGAGATGCGCCGACCACGACCACCATCCGCTGACGGGACGACGATGCGCGGCGAGCTTCCTGGACTGCTTCCATTGCGGCAACTGCATGATCACCGGCGACCACCTGCCGCGGCTGCTCAGCCTGCTGGACGCGCTCGAGGCGCGCCGAACCCAGCTGGGCGAGAGCGCTTGGTGGACACGATACGGGCCCGCGTGGGCGGCGATCCGCTACGAAGTGCTGCCCAAGTTCAGCGAAGCGGAGGTGAGCAGCGCCGAGCAGGTCAAGCCCGACGACAGCCTCCTCGACCTCGTCGAACCCTCCTGGGAGCAGCCATGAGCACGCTCCCCCGCCCCGACGCCACCGTTCCCGGGCCGCTGCCGGGTACGTTCGTGCTGCACGGCCGTGCGCTGCGGCCCGGGGTCGGCATCGCCGACACGGCCCGGTTCGGGGACGACGAGTGGCCGGTGGCGCCCGCCGCGCTACAAGGGCAGGAACGCGGGCTCACCCTCCGGTTCCGGATCGTGCCACCCGGCTACCGGCACACCCTCAAGTCGCTGGCCTACCTCGCCCTGTCCGGGCCGCTGCCGCCCGACGAGCCGCGGCCGACGATCAGCACCGTCGTGTCCATGTTCTACAACATCGGCGTGTTCCTGCGCTGGCTGGACGGGCACCACGGCGGCCGCCCCGTCTCGCTGGCCACCACTGACACGCTGCTGCAGTTCCAGCGGTTCCTGATCACCGAGTACCGCACCGCGACCCGTCGGCACGCACTGCGCGCCGCGACGGTGTTCCTGTGGCGGTACCGGCAGGGCCTCGGCGGCGAAGCGCTCCGCGTGGACCCGCGCACCATCCCCGGCTGGAAGGAGCAGCACAGCCCCCGCACCGAGAACACCACCGCGAGGATCCCCGAGGATGTCCACAGCCGGCTGCTGGTGTGGGCGATGCGGTTCGTCAACGACTTCGCCGATGACATCCTGGACGCCGTCACCCGGTGGGCGCAGTTGCGAGTCAGCCGCCCCCGCCGCCACTCTCCCCGCGGCTCGAACCTGATCAGCATCACCCGGTACCTGGAGGACGCCCACCAGGAGGGGCGCCCGCTGCCGGGCTTCAACGGACAGGTCAATCACGCCGCGATCGCCCGCACGATCGGCTGCGACCGCCGCGCCCTCGACGACCACCACGCTGCCATCGCCGACGCCGTCGCCACGCTCGGCGTGTCCGACTTCGCCTACCTGGGCGTGCCGATCCGGGGGCGCATCGACGGCGCCCCGTGGCTCAAGGGCGTCTCCCTGGACCCGATCCGCGACGACTCGCTCACCGTCCTCACCCAGATGCTGCAAGCAGCCTGCTACATCCTCGTCGCCTTCCTGTCCGGGATGCGGGACAGCGAGGTCAAGCACCTGCGCCGCGGCTGCTGCACCGCCGAGAAAGATGGCAACGGGCACCCGTACCGGTGGCGGGTGACCAGCGTCGCGTTCAAAGGCGAAGGCACCCCCACCGGGGTTCCCGCGACCTGGGTGGTCGGCGAGTCCGCCGCGACCGCGATCGACGTGCTGGAGCGGATCCACCGCGACCGGGCCCGGGACCGCACCGACTGGCTGTTCGCGCCGATCAAGTCCGGCC